>CADCUY010000106.1 GCA_902806005.1 uncultured Quadrisphaera sp.
GTCGTCCACCTCGACCCACCGCTGCGGCGCGGGGCGCGCGGGCGCCGACGGCCGGGCGGGAGCGCGCACCCGACCCGGCGCGCGCAGCAGGCGGGAGCGGGGGCGCGGCACGGCCGAGCCCCTCAGCGCAGCTCGACGACCACGGGCGCGTGGTCGGAGGCGCCCTTGCCCTTGCGCTCCTCGCGGTCGATCGACGCCCCGGTCACCCGGCCCGCGAGCGCGGGGGAGGCGAGGACGAAGTCGATGCGCATGCCCTCGCGGCGCGGGAACCGCAGCTGGGTGTAGTCCCAGTAGGTGTAGGTGCCCGGCCCCGGGGCGTGGGGGCGGACGACGTCGGCGTACCCCGCGTCGACCACCGCGTCGAAGGCCGCGCGCTCGGGGGCGCTGACGTGGGTGCGGCCCGCGAAGAACTCCACCGACCACACGTCCTCGTCGCGCGGGGCGACGTTCCAGTCGCCGCACAGCGCCACCTGCGCGGCCGGGTCGGCGGCCAGCCACCCCTGCCCGGCCGTGCGCAGGGCGGCGAGCCACGCGAGCTTGTAGGCCAGGTGCGGGTCGTCCAGCGCCCGGCCGTTGGGCACGTACAGGCTCCACACCCGCACCCCGCCGCAGGTGGCGCCCACGGCGCGGGCCTCGAGCACCGGCTCGGCCGGCAGCGCGGCGGGCACCGCGGCCCCCTCCTCCTCACCGGGCGGCTTGACCCACCCGGGCATCCCCTCGAAGCCCACCTGCACGTCGTCCAGGCCGACCCGGGAGAGCACCGCGACCCCGTTCCACTGGCTGTGCCCGGCGTGGGCCACCTCGTAGCCCAGCGCGGTGAACCGCTCGGTGGGGAACTGCGCGTCCTTGCACTTGGTCTCCTGCACGGCGAGCACGTCGACGTCACTGCGCTCGAGCCAGGCGGCGACCCGGTCGACGCGGGCGCGGATCGAGTTCACGTTCCAGGTGGCCAGTCGCACGCGCGCGACGCTACTGCGCGCGGCGGCGCCCGACCCGGCGGCCTAGGGTCGGCGGATGCCGACCGCCCTGGTCACCGGCGCCACCGCCGGCATCGGCCTGGCCTTCGCCCGTGCCCTGGCCGCCCGCGGCACCGACCTGGTTCTCGTCGCCCGCGACGTCGAGCGCCTGGAGGCCGTGGCCGCGCAGCTGCGCGCGGCCCGCGGCGTCGCCGTCGAGGTGCTGCCCGCCGACCTCGCCGACCGGGCGCAGACCCAGCGCGTGGCCGACCGCGCCGGCAGCCGCGACGCCCCGGTCGACGTGCTGGTCAGCAACGCGGGCTTCGGGCCCGCCCTGCGCTTCCTCGCCGCGGACGTCGCCGACGAGGAGCGGGCGCTCGACGTCATGGTGCGCGCCGTGCTCGTGGTCACCCGCGCCGCCGCCGGGGCGATGGTGGAGCGCGGCCGCGGCACGGTGATCACCGTGTCGTCGGTGGCCGGCTTCGCCCCGCTCGGCACCTACGCCGCGGCGAAGGCGTGGGCGACGACGTTCACCGAGTCGCTCGCGGGGGAGCTGCGCGGCACCGGGGTCACCGCCACCGCGCTGTGCCCGGGCTACGTGCGCACCGAGTTCCACGAGCGGGCGGGCATCGCGGTCGGGCGCCGGCGCGGGCCGGCGTGGCTGGACGCCGACGCCGTGGTCGCGACCGCGCTGCGCGACGCCGACCGCGGGGTGGTGGTCAGCGTGCCGAGCGCGCTCTACCGCGCGGCCGTCACCGCGATGCGCCTCGTACCGCGACGCGTGCTGCAGCGGGTCGCGGCGGGACGGGGCTCGCGCCGCGCAGCCGCGGCGGGTCGTTGAGCACCGGCCGCACCACGAGCAGGTGGACGACCAGGGCCGTCGCCAGGGCCGCGGCCATCGCCAGCGCCATGGCCAGGTCGCCGCGCAGGCCGGACAGGCCCACCACCGGGGCCACCGCGCCGCCGATGCCGAACTGCGCGAAGCCCAGCAGCGCCGCGGCCGAGCCGGCGGCCCAGGCGTGGCGCGAGAGGACCAGGCTGGGTGAGCTGGGCATCGCGACGCCGGTGAACAGGGTGGTGGCGCACAGCGCCACCACCAGCGCCGCCAGACCGCCGGTGTCGGTGACCACCAGGGCCGTGATGACCAGCGCGCCGGCCAGGCCGCCGACCAGCCCGGTCACCAGCAGCCGCTGGGGCGCCACGCGGCTGACCAGCTGCCCCGTGGTCTGGGTGCCGACCACCAGCGAGGCGCCGATGACGGCGAAGACGAGCGCGAAGTCCTGCGCGTCCAGCCCGTACAGCTCCTGGAGCACGAACGGCGCCGCCGAGACGTAGCTGAACAGCGCCGAGATCGTCAGGCCGGCGGTCACCACCAGGCCGAGGGTGGCCCGGTCGCCCAGCAGCGAGCGGTAGGTCCTGGCGGAGGAGCGCACCCCCACCGGGCGGCGCAGCGCGGGCGGCAGGGTCTCGGGCAGCCACAGCAGCGCGGCCACCCACAGGGCGGCGGCGATCACCGCCAGCAGCACGAAGATCCCGCGCCAGCTGGTGACGGCCAGCAGGTAGCTGCCCACGCTGGGCGCCAGCACCGGGGCCACCCCGATCACGAGCACCAGCCGCGAGACCAGCCGTGCGCCGCCGGCGCCGTCGAACAGGTCGCGCACCACGGCCAGCGCCACCACGGACGCCGCGGCGCAGCCGACCCCCTGCAGCACGCGCAGCACGCCCAGCACCGCGATCGAGGGGGCGACCGCGCAGGCCAGGGAGGCCACCAGGTGCAGGGCCAGGCCCGCGACCAGCGGGCGGCGGCGGCCGAGGGCGTCGGAGAGGGGGCCGACCACCAGCTGGCCGAGGGCGAGGCCGACCAGGGTGCCGGTGAGGGTCAGCTGCACGCGGGCGGCGCTGGTGGCCAGCTCGTCCTGGAGGGTGGGGAAGGCCGGCAGGTACAGGTCGATGGTCAGGGCGGTGACGGCGGTCATCGAGCCCAGCAGCACCACCCAGGACGCGCGCTGGCGCAGCGGGAGGGCGAGGTAGTCGCGGGTGGACGGTGCGAGTGCGGACGATCGTGCGGGCACGGCGGGGCAGACCTCGGTCCTGGGGGGTGAGAGGTGGGTCACCAGGGTCATCGCCGCTCCTGGTCGCGGCATTCCGACGGCCCGCGCCGCCCGCGAGCAGGAACGCTGCACCAGGGCCGGACACGCCGCCCTCGGCACCCTCCCGGGCCGGCGTGTCGCTGGCTGGTGCAGAGGTCCTGTCCGCACCGGCCCGGAGCCCCGGGAGCGCCGCCCTAGGCTCGCCCCCCGTGGACCCCGCGCGCGCCCGGCTGCTCACCCTGGTCGGCGACCTCGCCGTCGTCCACGGCCGGGTCACCCTCTCCAGCGGCGCCGAGGCCGACTACTACGTCGACCTGCGCCGCGTCACCCTGCACGCCGAGGCCGCGCCGCTGGTCGGGCGGGTGCTGCTCGACGTCGTCGACGCCGCGGGCCTGGCCCCGGAGGCGGTCGGGGGCCTGACGATGGGCGCCGACCCCGTGGCCGCGGCGGTGCTGCACGCGGCGGCCGCCGCGGGCCGGCGCGTGGACGCGTTCGTCGTCCGCAAGGAGGCCAAGGCCCACGGCCTGCAGCGGCGGGTCGAGGGCCCGGACGTCGCGGGCCGCGCCGTGCTGGCCGTGGAGGACACCTCGACCACGGGCGGGTCGGTGATGACCGCGGTGACCGCCCTGCGCGAGGCCGGGGCCGACGTCGTCGGCGTGGCGGTGGTGCTCGACCGCGGCACCGGCGCGCGCGAGGTGGTCGAGGCCGCGGGGCTGCCCTACCTGGCGGCGTTCACCAAGGGCGACCTCGGCCTGCCGTGAGCACCCGCGACGACGCGGTGGCTCAGGCCGCCTCGTCGGCCGCCGGCCGGCGCGCCGGGTCGGGCCCCGACCCCTGCGCGGCGCCCTCGGCGCGCTTCGCCCGCTGGGCCCGCACCCGCGCCACCACGGGCACGACGAACGACGAGAGGATCGCGATCCCGGCGATCGCGTAGGCGGTGTAGCGCACCGCGGGCACCTGGTACGCGAAGTACCCCATCACCGGCAGGCCGGCGCCCCACACCAGCGCACCGACGAGGTTCGCCGCGGCGAACCGGTGGTAGGGCATCTTCGCGACGCCGGCCAGCACCGGCACGAACACCCGCGCCCACGGGACGAAGCGGCAGATGACGATCGCCATCGCCCCGAACCGCCGGTAGAACTCCTCGGCCCGGTGCAGGTGCTTGCGGATCTTCGGCGGGCGCCGCTCCAGCCACGGCCGGCCGAGGCGCCGTCCCGTGGTGTAGGCGAGGGTGTCGCCCGCGACCGCGGCCACCACGGTGCCCGCGCACAGCAGCGGCAGCGAGACCCCCGAGCCCGGCGAGGCGGCGACCAGCCCGGCGGCGAAGAGGACCGAGTCGCCCGGGAGCCAGAACGCGACGAGGATCCCGGTCTCGACGAAGACCAGCGTCCACACGAAGGCGTACAGGCCCCCGGCCGTGTAGCTGGCGAGGTCGGGGTCCAGCAGCGAGGCGAGCCATTCGGACACGGGAGGCGGCTTCCGCTCGGGGACCGGTGCTCAGACCAGGTCGACGACGTCGGCGATGGAGTCGACGATCCGGCTGGGCCGGAACGGGAAGGCCTCCACCTCCGCCCGAGCGGTCGACCCCGTGAGCACCAGCACGGTCTCCAGGCCGGCCTCGATGCCGGCGACGACGTCGGTGTCCATCCGGTCACCGACCATCACGGTGGTCTCGGAGTGGGCGTCGATCCGGTTCAGGGCCGAGCGGAACATCATCGGGTTGGGCTTGCCGACGGTGTAGGGCTTGCGGCCGGTGACCGTGGCGATCATCGCGGCGACGGCCCCGGTGGCCGGCAGGCGGCCCTCCAGCGAGGGTCCGGACGCGTCGGGGTTGGTGGCGATGAAGCGGGCGCCGCCGTCGATCAGCCGGCACGCGCGGGTGATCGCGGTGAACGAGTAGGTGCGCGTCTCGCCCAGGACCACGTAGTCGGGCGCCGTCTCGGTGAGCACGAACCCGGCCTCGTGCAGCGCCGTGGTGAGCCCGGCCTCGCCGATGACGTAGGCGGACCCGCCGGGGGTCTGCTCGGAGAGGAACTGCGCGGTGGCCAGCGCGGAGGTCCAGATGGAGTCCTCGGGCACCCGCAGGCCGGAGGCCTCGAGGCGGGCCGAGAGGTCGCGCGGGGTGTAGATGGAGTTGTTGGTCAGCACCAGGAACGGGCGGCGCAGCTCCTGGAGGCGGTCGAGGAACTCCGCGGCCCCGGCGATGGCGTGGCCCTCGTGCACCAGGACGCCGTCCATGTCGGTCAGCCAGGCCGAGCGCGCGCGGGGTGACGTCACCGGGCCACCCTACGGTCGGAGGGTGAGCGGGCCGGGGTCGGACGAGGAGGACCGCCCGGTCGGGGTCGGGCCCTGGGCGGGGCCGTGGCCGACGGGGCCGGGGGCCGAGCGCTACGACCCGGAGCTGCTGGCCGCGGGCGACCGGCGCAACGTCGTCGACCGCTACCGGTACTGGACGGTGGAGGCGGTGCGCGCCGACCTCGCGGCCCGCGCCCACCCGGTGCACGTGGCGATCGAGAACTTCGCCCACGACCTCAACATCGGCTCGGTGGTGCGCACCGCCAACGCCTTCGCCGTCGCGGGGGTGCACGTGGTGGGCCGGCGCCGCTGGAACCGGCGGGGCGCGATGGTCACCGACCGGTACCTGACCGTGCACCACCACGCCGACCCCGCAGCGCTGGCGGGCTGGGCCGCCGCGGCGGGCCTGCCGCTGATCGGGGTGGACAACACCGAGGGCGCCGTGCCGCTGGAGACCTTCGACCTGCCGCGGGCCTGCGTGCTGGTGCTGGGCCAGGAGGGGGCGGGGCTGAGCGACGACGCCGTCCGGCGCTGCGCGGCGGTGCTGGCGATCACCCAGTTCGGCTCCACCCGCTCGGTCAACGCGGGGGCGGCGGGGGCGATCGCGCTGCACGCGTGGGTCCGCCGGCACGCGTTCGGCCAGAGGCCGGCGTAGGCACGGGTCCGGCCAGGGCCGACGCGGGCGCAGCGGCCGGCGCAGGCGCTGGCCGCCGGGCGGTGAGGGCCGCGCGACCGTGGGACGATCCCCGACGACATCCCGATCCCGCCGGCCCGGCGCCGGCCCGCCCGCACTCGAGGAGCAGCCCCCCATGCCCATCGCCACGCCCGAGGTCTACGCCCAGATGCTCGACCGCGCGAAGGCCGGTGCGTTCGCCTACCCGGCGGTGAACATCACCAGCTCGTCGACGATCACCGGGGTCATCCAGGGCTTCGCGGAGGCCGAGAGCGACGGGATCATCCAGGTCTCCACCGGCGGCGCCGAGTACGCGTCCGGCTCGACGATCAAGGACAAGGTCGTCGGGGCCCAGGCCCTGGCCGAGTACGCCCACCACGTGGCCAAGAACTACGGCGTGAACATCGCCCTGCACACCGACCACTGCCCGAAGCAGCACCTGGACGGCTTCGTCCGCCCGCTGGTGGAGATCAGCCGCGAGCGCGTGGCGGGCGGCCGCGACCCGCTGTTCAACTCCCACATGTGGGACGGCTCGGCGGTGCCGCTGGAGGAGAACCTCAGCATCGCGAAGGAGCTGCTGGAGAAGTGCGCCGCCGCCAAGACGGTGCTCGAGATCGAGGTGGGCGTCGTCGGCGGCGAGGAGGACGGCGTCGAGGCCGCCATCAACGACAAGCTGTACTCCACCCCGGAGGACGCGCTGGCCACCGCCGAGGCCCTGGGCACCGGCGAGAACGGCTACTACCTGACCGCGCTGACCTTCGGCAACGTGCACGGGGTCTACAAGCCGGGCAACGTCAAGCTGCGGCCCGAGGTGCTCAAGGCCGCGCAGGACGCCGTGGCCGCGACGACGGGCAAGGAGAAGCCGTTCGCCCTGGTCTTCCACGGGGGGTCGGGCTCGACCGCCGAGGAGATCGGCGCGGCCGTCGACTTCGGCGTGGTCAAGATGAACATCGACACCGACACCCAGTACGCGTTCACGCGGCCGGTCGTCGACCACGTGATGCGCAACTACGACGGCGTGCTGAAGGTCGACGGCGAGGTGGGCAGCAAGAAGGCCTACGACCCTCGGGCCTGGGGCAAGCTGGCCGAGGCCGGCCTGGCCGCCCGCGTGGTGGAGGCCTGCCAGCACCTGCGCTCCGCCGGGCAGCGCATCGGCTGACCCGCCGGCGCGGTCGGCCCGCGGGGGCGGCCCGGGGGGCTCAGGCGACGATGTCGGCCGGGCCGTCCGGGCCGTCGTCGTCCGGGTCCTCGGGGCCGCGCCGCCGGCTGCGGCCCCGGACCGGGCCGGAGGGCAGGGTCGCGTCGACGCCCGGGTCCTCGTCGACGACCCGCAGCACCTGGCGGATGCTCGTGACGTCGATGAGGAAGCGCACCAGCGCCGGGGGCCGGATGAGCACCAGGGTCCTCGGCGAGCGCGACGCGAGCCGGGCGAGGAAGGCGACGCCCGTGGAGTCCATGAAGGTCACGTGCTGGACGTCGACCTCCACGGGGAGCCCGGCCTCCTCGGCGTCGGCGGAGGCCTCCAGCAGCTCGGCCCCGAGGTCGGCGTCGATCTCGCCGGTCAGCACGACGCGGGTCTTGCGCCCGCCGATGATGACGTGCACCGACCCGGGCTCGGTGGCCCTGGTGGCCGACGGCGTCCCTGAGGCCGTCGTGTCGTCGCTCATCCTCAACCTCCGGTCGTCGGCTGGCCGTCCTCGGGCCGGGGCAGCAGCGTCGCACGCCCGGCGGGCGCCACCCTAGGACCCGGCACCACCTCGCCCGACGCCCCCGCCCCGCCGGCCGCCTCCGGGCAGCGGTGGCCGGTGTCGGTGCGGAACAGCGGCAGCGCCCCGCACACCTCGAGCACGAAGAGCTCCCGTGCGCTCGCCCCCCGCAGCACGGCGACGCCGCCGCGGCGGCCCGTGGTCTGGGCCACCGAGGTGAGGAAGGCGGCGCCGGTGGAGTCGAGGAACGTCGCCCCGCACAGGTCGAGCACCACCAGGGGGCGCCGCAGGCTGCGCAGCCGGGCGGTCACCTCGGGGAACCGGTCGCGCTCGGCGATGTCGAGGTCGCCGGTGACGGTGAGCGTCGCGGTGGTCGGCGAGGTGGAGAGCTGGAGCATGTGGCGCCCCACGCTACGGCGCGCCAGCACCGCGCGCGAGCACCCCGCGCGACGGCGCGCAGCCGGGTCGGCAGGATGGTGCCGTGCCCGAGTCGCTGCCCCTGCTGCCCGACGCCTCGAACCCGGGGCCCGCGCCGACCCTGCTGCCCGACGACGGGCCGGACGCCGCGGTGGCGGCCCTGCTCGCCGACGGCGTGGCCCCCCACGACGCCGCCGCCGAGCACCCCGCGTCGTCGCTGGCGTGGGCGGTGCTCGCCGAGCGCGCGGAGCTCGCCGACCGGCCCGGCTCGACGGTGGAGGCCTACGCCTACGCCCGGACCGGCTACCACCGCGGCCTCGACGCGCTGCGGCGCGCCGGCTGGAAGGGCTTCGGGCCGGTGCCGTGGTCGCACGAGCCCAACCGGGGGTTCCTGCGGGCGCTGTACGCCCTCGGCCGGGCCGCCGACGCGATCGGCGAGGCCGACGAGGCCGCCCGGGTGCGGCAGTTCCTGGACGACAGCGACCCCGCGGCGGCGCAGGCGCTGTCG
>CADCUY010000107.1 GCA_902806005.1 uncultured Quadrisphaera sp.
GGTCGCCCTGTACGCCTCGACCCCGACCGAGCCGGGCACCGGGCCCCTGCGGGCGGCGCTCGCCGACCGCGGCGTCCGCGTGCTGCTCCCCGTGGTGACCGGCACCGGGCCGCTGGCCTGGGTGCCGGACGGCGCCCCGCCCGCGACCCCGCCCGCACCGCTGCTGGCGGAGGCCGACGTCGTCGTGCTGCCCGCGCTGGCCGTCGACCTCGCCGGGCGCCGCCTCGGGCAGGGCGGCGGGCACTACGACCGCACCCTGGCCGCCCTCGCCCGCGAGGCGGGGCGGCTGCCGCTGCTGGTGGCCCTGGTGCACGACGACGAGCTGCTGCCCGCCGGCGCGGTGCCCGCCGAGCCGCACGACGTGCCCGTCGGCGCCGCGGCCACCCCGTCGGGCTGGCGCGCCCTGGGCCGAGGACCCCTGGAGGACACCCCTCCCCCGTAGGCTCCGACCTCCGGCGGACGAGGGGCGAGGTCGAACACGGCGTGAGCATCGAGCAGCTGGACGCCGTGCTGCTCACCGGCGCCGCGGTGCTGCTCGTGGCCGTCGCGGCCGTCCGGGTCTCCGTCGGCACGGGCACGCCCTCGCTGCTGCTCTACCTGGCCCTCGGGCTCGGCCTCGGCGACGCGGGCCTCGGCATCCCCTTCACCGACTACGAGCTCACCACGGTGCTCGGCTACTGCGCCCTGGTGCTCATCCTCACCGAGGGCGGCCTGACCACCCGGTGGCCCACGATCCGGGCGGTGATCGCCCCCGCGGCGGTGCTGGCCACCGTCGGCACCGCCGTGTCGGTGGTCGTCGTCGGCTACCTCGCGCACTGGCTGCTGGGGCTGCCGCTGCTCACCGCCGTGCTGCTGGGCGCCGTCGTCTCCTCCACCGACGCCGCCGCGGTGTTCTCGGTGCTGCGCAAGGTCGCCCTCCCCAAGCGCCTGACCGGTCTGCTCGAGGCGGAGTCGGGCTTCAACGACGCCCCCGCGGTGATCCTCGTCATCGCCCTCACCGAGAGCCTCGCCGGCGGCGTGCAGGCCCCCGTGTGGCAGCTGGCCGCCGTCGCGGCCGGGGAGCTGGCCGGGGGCGCCGCCCTCGGGGTGGCCGTGGGGTGGCTGGGCGCGCGGGGCCTGCGCTCGGTGGCGCTGCCCTCGGCGGGCCTGTACCCGATCGCCGTCACCGCGCTGTGCGTCCTCGCCTACGGCGGCGCCGCGCAGCTGCACCTCTCGGGGTTCATCGCCGTCTACCTGGCCGCGCTCGTGCTCGGCAACTCCCGCCTGCCCCACCGGGCGAGCGTCGGCAGCTTCGCCGAGGGCCTCGGCTGGCTGGCCCAGATCGGCCTGTTCGTGCTGCTGGGCCTGCTCGTCGACCCCACCCTGCTCGACGACGCGGTGCTGCCCGCCCTCGTCGTCGGCCTCGTGCTGCTGCTGGTGGCCCGGCCGCTGTCGGTGGTCGCGTCGGTCACCTGGTTCCGGGTGCCGCTGCGCGAGCAGGTGCTGCTCAGCTGGGGCGGGCTGCGCGGCGCCGTGCCCATCGTCCTGGCCACCATCCCCGCGCTCTCCGGCGTCGAGGGCAGCCAGGGCCTGGTCGAGCAGGTCTTCCTGCTCGTGGTGGTCTTCACCGTGGTCCAGGCGCCGACCCTGCCGGCGCTGGCGCGGGCGCTGCACCTCGACGTCGACCTGGCGCGGACCCTGGACGTCGACGTCGCGCCCCTGGGCGCCCTGGACGCCGACGTGCTGCAGGTGCACGTGGGTCCCGGCTCCCGGCTGCACGGGCTCGCGGTCTTCGAGCTGCGCCTGCCCGAGGGCGCCGACGTGACGCTGGTGGTGCGCGACGGGACCTCCCTGGTGCCCGACCCGCGCACGGTGCTGCGCCACGGCGACGACCTGCTCGTCGTCGCGCTGGCCGCCGTGCGCCGGGCGGCCGAGCGGCGGCTGCGCGCCGTCGACGAGGGCGGGCGGCTGGCGCAGTGGCGGCCGTCCGAGGGCCGGGAGCCCACCGGGGCGCCGCCCGCGGGGTAGCCTTGGCACTCTGCGGCGCCGAGTGCCAGCCCCACGACAGGCCCGGACTCGACCGGTCGCCGCCCCGGACCAGCGCCACCGCGCCGACAGCACCGCCGAGGAGCCCGACGTGCCCACGTACGCCTACGCCTGCACCGCCTGCCAGCACCGCATGGAGGTGCGCCAGTCGTTCAGCGACGACGCGCTGACCACCTGCCCCGAGTGCGGCGGCCGGCTGCGCAAGCGCTTCGACAACGTCGGCATCGTCTTCAAGGGCTCGGGCTTCTACCGCACCGACTCGCGCGGCTCCGGAGGTGGCGACACCTCGGCGCCCGCCAAGGCCGACGCCGGCGCGTCCACCGGCTCCGGCGACGGGGCGAAGACCTCGGGCGACGGCGCGAAGGCCGGCTCGAGCGCGAACGGATCCGGCTCGAACGGGTCGGGCTCGAACGGCTCCGGGGCCGCGTCGTCCAGCCCCGCGCCGTCCCCCGCGAAGGCCGCTCCCGCCTCCTCCTGAGCCCGACGCGCCGCGGTCGCCCCCAGGACGCCGGTCGTCCACAGGGCGCCGCTGCGCGGACCGGCTGGGAGCCCCTGCTGTCCTAG
>CADCUY010000108.1 GCA_902806005.1 uncultured Quadrisphaera sp.
CCGCGGCGGCGCGGCGCCCGCGACCGTGCCGTCGCTGGCTGACCTCGTCGCCGGCGCCGAGGGGCTGGTGCTCGGCGGGGTGATGGCCGTCGCGCCGCGCGGGGGCGACCCGGCGCGGGCCTTCGCGCGGCTGCGCGAGGTGGCGGCGGGCGTGGTCGCCCAGCACCCTGGCGCCACCACCGTCAGCGCCGGGATGAGCGGCGACCTCGAGGCTGCGGTGGCCCACGGCGCCACCGCGGTGCGGGTCGGCTCGGCCGTGCTGGGAACACGCCCCCGGTGGGACTAGCGTGTTGCCACGGTTACTGGTGTGATTAGTGTGGCGGCCGGGACCACCGGTACGAGGGCACGGCGGGTGAGGGGTCAGCGATGGCAAGCGCACTGCGCAAGACGATGGAGTACCTCGGCCTGGCCGAGACCGACGAGTACGCCGCGACGTCGGGCGGCCGCGGCGGCCACTACGACGAGCACGGCGACTACGTGGCCGGGGAGTGGGACGCCGTGGACGGCGACGACCACGGCCAGGCCGACGACGACGCCGACGAGCCCGCCGCGCCCTCCGAGGGCGGCTCCCGCCGCGGCTACGGCCGCGTCGTGACGCCCCTGCACCCGCGCGGGAGCGCCGTGGCCGCGCACGAGCAGCGCCCCGCCGCCGTCGAGGAGGCCCCGGCGCTGCGCCGGATCACCACGATCCACCCCCGCACCTACAACGAGGCCAAGAGCATCGGCGAGAGCTTCCGCGGCGGTGTCCCGGTGATCATGAACCTGACGGACATGTCCGACGCCGACGCCAAGCGCCTCGTCGACTTCTCCGCCGGCCTCGTCTTCGGCCTGCGCGGCTCGATCGAGCGCGTGACCAACAAGGTCTTCCTGCTCTCGCCCGAGCACGTGACCGTGACCGGCGACGCCCCGCCGGCCCGCGCCCCGCACCCGTTCAACCAGTCCTGACCCGGCGCCCGGTCGTGGCCCGGCGACGGTGCGCGGCCGGCACGGGCGCGGCGGGTCGGCGCGGCGCGCCCGCGGGGCTGGGATGATGGTCGCGTGACCGCCGTCTTCGCCCTGCTCGCGCTGGTGGTGCTGCTCTTCCTCATCGCCCTGGTCGCCCGGCTGGTGCTCGACTGGGTGCAGCTGTTCGCCCGCGACTGGCGCCCCCGCAGCGCCGCCCTCGTCATCGCCGAGGCGGTGTACACGGTCACCGACCCGCCGCTGCGCGCGCTGCGGCGGGTCATCAAGCCGATCCGCCTCGGCGGCATCCAGCTGGACCTGTCGTTCTTCGTCCTCTTCATCGTCGTCTCGATCGCCTACAACGTGCTCAACGGCCTCTCGCGCACCGCCTGAGCGGCCCCCGAGCGGCGCGCCACGCCGCCTGGTGACAACGCCGCCCTTCCGGGTCGGTGGCCTGTACGGTGGCCCACGACGATGTGGCGGAGCGGGTCACCCGCACCAGACTGTGAAGAGGTGACTGCAGGTGGTGTTGACGCCTGAGGACGTGGTCAACAAGCGCTTCCAGCCCACGAAGTTCCGTGAGGGCTACGACCAGGACGAGGTCGACGACTTCCTCGACGAGGTGGTCGGGGAGCTGCGCCGCCTGACGACCGAGAACGAGCAGCTGCGCCAGAAGGTGGCCTCCGCGGAGCGCCAGGTCGCCGAGCTCGGCCGCGGCGGCGGCATGCGCGACAACGTCGTGCCGATCAACCAGGCCCCCGCGGTGCCGCAGCAGGCCGCGCCGCCGCCGCCGTCGATGCCGACCCCCGTGCACGCGCCGGCCCCGCCGGCCGCCGGCCCCGCGCCGGAGGCTGCCACCGGGATGCTCGCCCTGGCCCAGAAGCTGCACGACGACTTCGTGCGCAGCGGCGAGGAGCAGCGCGACAAGATCCTCGGCGACGCCAAGGAGCGCGCCGGCAAGATCCTGCGCGACGCCGAGGAGAAGCAGCGCCAGACCCTGGGCAGCCTCGACCACGAGCGCTCGCTGCTCGAGCGCAAGATCGACGAGCTGCGGGCCTTCGAGCGCGACTACCGCAACCGCATGAAGTCCTACCTCGAGTCCCAGCTGCGCGACCTCGAGAGCCGGGGGGCGTCCCTGCCCAGCCGGCCCGCGGCCCAGCCGCAGGACGCCGGCTTCGCCTTCGGCGGCGGCGCCAGCTGACCAGCTCGGCCGGCACCCCCACCCCCGCGGACGCGGCGGCGCCCCGGCGCCGCCGCGTCGTCGTGCTGTTCGCCGTCGTGGCGGCGGTCGCCTACGCGCTCGACCAGGTGACCAAGGCGCTCGCGGTGGCGCTGCTCGCGCCCGGCGAGGTGGTGCCGCTGGTCGGCGACCTGCTCGGGCTGCGCCTGGTGCGCAACCCCGGCGCCGCCTTCTCCTTCGCCAGCGGCGCCACGTGGGTCTTCACCCTCATCGCCGCCGTGGTCGTGGTCGCCGTGCTCCGCACCGCGCGGCGCCTGGGCAGCCGCACGTGGGCGCTGGCCCTCGGGCTCCTGCTGGCCGGCGCCGCCGGCAACCTCACCGACCGGCTGCTGCGCGCGCCCGGGGTGGCCCGCGGGCACGTCGTCGACTTCCTCGAGCTGCCGAACTGGCCGATCTTCAACATCGCGGACACCGCCATCTGCACCGCCGCGGCGCTGGTGGTGCTGCTCGCCGTCCGCGGGGTCGACGTCGACGGCACCCGCGCCCGCGCGGAGGGCTCCGGTGCCTGAGGCGCAGGTGCGCTCCCTGCCGGTGCCCGACGGGCTCGAGGGCGAGCGGCTGGACGCCGGCCTGGCCCGGCTGCTGGGCCTCTCGCGCACCCGGGCCGCCGAGCTGGCCGCCGAGGGACGGGTCAGCCTCGACGGCCACCCGGTGGGCAAGTCCGAGCGGCTGCGGGCCGGGGCCTGGCTGGAGGTCGTGCTGCCCGCGCCGCCCGCCGCGCCGTCCGGTGAGGCGCCGGAGCCCACCGCGGCCGACGCGGCGGCCCGCCTGGGGATCGTCCACGACGACGACGACCTCGTCGTCGTCGACAAGCCGGTCGGCGTCGCCGCCCACCCCAGCCCCGGCTGGACCGGGCCCACGGTGGTCGGCGTGCTCGCGGCGTCCGGCTACCGGATCGCGACCACCGGCGCCGCGGAGCGGCAGGGCGTGGTGCACCGCCTCGACGTCGGCACCTCGGGGCTGATGGTGGTGGCCAAGAGCGAGCGGGCCTACTCCGCGCTCAAGGCGGCCTTCCGCGAGCGGACGGTCGACAAGACGTACCACGCGCTGGTGCAGGGGCACCCCGACCCGTCCGGGGGCACCGTCGACGCGCCGATCGGCCGCCACCCCACCGCCGACCACCGGTTCGCGGTGGTCAGCGCGCAGGCCGGCGGCAAGGACAGCGTGACCCACTACGAGACGCTCGAGGCGTTCGCCGCGGCCAGCCTGCTGCGCGTGCGCCTGGAGACCGGGCGCACCCACCAGATCCGGGTGCACTTCTCGGCGCTGCGCCACCCCTGCGTGGGCGACCTGACCTACGGCGCCGACCCGCGGCTGGCCGAGCGCCTGGGCCTGGCCCGGCAGTGGCTGCACGCGATGGCGCTGGCCTTCGACCACCCGGGCACGGGGGAGCGGGTGCGCTACGAGAGCACCTACCCGGCCGACCTCGCGGCGGCCCTGGAGCGCCTGGCCGCCTGAGCGGCGCCGACGGGCGGTCCGCACACCAGGATCCTGCGTGAGCGACCGGTCGCCCCTTCGCGGTCGGCGCGTCGTCGGCGTGTCGCGCGTCGCCGCAGCATGCTGGTGAGGTCGCGGGGTCCTGGACCGACGGGCGCACCGCGGTGGCGCCGCACGGGCTGGACGCCGGGGCGGCGAGCATCCCGCCCAGCGCCCGCACCGGCTTCGCGGAGGCCACCCGTGACGCCCGCGGCGCTCGACGCTGGTGCTGACCGCCCTGCTCCACCTGCTCGTCCTGTGGCCCTACACGGCCTCCGGCCTGCTCGCGCCCGGGTGGGCGGTGGCGGTGCTGCTGGTGGTCTGGGCTCTGCTCGGAGCGCTGGCGGTCGTCGTCCACCGCCGGCACGGCGCCGTCTCGGCGCTGGTGCCGCTGCTCGCCCTGGGGGTGTGGTTCGCCGCCCTCAGCCTGGGCGAGGCGGCGCTGGGCTGGCGCGGCTGACCGGCTCTGGCGGCGGCGCCCCGACGCCGGCGCGCTCAGGCGGTGAGCTGGACCTCCCGGCGCTGGGCCAGCGACGCGGCGCACGCGCGCTCGGCCCGCCCCAGCGCGGTGGACGCGGCGACCGCCGCGACCTCCGCCACCGCCCAGGCCAGCAGCAGCGTGACGTGCAGCAGGCCCACCACGGCCCAGAAGCCCAGCAGCCCCACGGCCAGGTAGGCCGCGAGGACGGCGACGGAGCGCCGGGCCCGGCGCAGCGCGCGCAGGGCCTGCGGCGAGGTCGCCTCGCCGGCGTCCACCAGGCCGAGCAGGCGGAGGAGCTGCCCGACGGCCGCCAGCACCGGCAGGAAGCCCGCGACGACCGCCACGAGGAGGGGCACCCGCAGGTGCGCCAGCTCCGGCCAGTTCCGCGCCGCCTCGAGGCTCTGCTGGTGCAGCCACGCGCAGCCGAGCGCCACGCCGAGCACGAGCGCGGTCAGCACCAGCCGCGGGGTGGTCGTGCTGCGCATCACCCGATGATGGTGGGGCGCCGCGGGGCGGTGGTCAACGACCCCACCGAGACGGCCCAGCGGGGCGCCCGCCCGGACGCCGCTCCGACCACCGGGGCCGGCGGCCCCGGCGCCCGCTCGTGTCGACCCTGCCCGCCCGTCCGCCGCCCGACCTACAGTGGACCCCCGCCTCGGGGACGTCTCCCGGGAGCGTGAGGGGAGCACCGCATGCCGTCGGCCGACCAGTTCGTCCACCTGCACAACCACACCGAGTACTCGATGCTCGACGGCGCCGCGCGGGTCGACGAGCTGTTCGCCGAGGCCGCCGCGCAGGGCATGCCCGCGCTGGCCACGACCGACCACGGCTTCGTCTTCGGCGCCTACGAGTTCTGGCGCACCGCCCAGAAGCACGGGGTCAAGCCGATCATCGGCGTCGAGGCGTACCTGACCCCGGGCACGTCCCGCTTCGACCGCACCCGCGTCAAGTGGGGCGACGCCTCGGCGGGCCGCGACGACGTCTCCGGCGGCGGCGCCTACACGCACATGACGATGTGGGCCAAGACCACGGCCGGCATGCACAACCTGTTCCGCGCCGCCTCCCGCGCCAGCCTCGAGGGGCACTTCTACAAGCCCCGGATGGACCGCGAGCTGCTGTCGCTGTACGGCCAGGACCTCATCGCCACCACCGGCTGCCCCTCCGGCGAGGTGCAGACCCGCCTGCGCCTGGGCCAGTACCAGCAGGCCAAGGAGGCGGCCTCGGAGCTGCGCGACCTGTTCGGGGCCGAGAACTTCTTCTGCGAGCTGATGGACCACGGCCTCGACATCGAGCGCCGCGTGCAGCAGGACCTGCTGCGCCTGGCCCGCGAGCTCGACCTGCCGCTGGTGGCCACCAACGACCTGCACTACACCCGCAAGGAGCACGCGGAGGGCCACGCGGCGCTGCTGTGCGTGCAGTCCGGCTCGACCCTGGCCGACCCCAACCGGTTCAAGTTCGACGCCGACGACTTCTACCTCAAGACCGCCGAGCAGATGCGCCACCAGTGGCGCGAGCTGCCCGAGGCCTGCGACAACACCCTGCGCATCGCCGAGATGTGCGAGGTCGGCTTCACCGAGGGCATGGGCACCTACATGCCCCGCTACCCCGTGCCCGAGGGGGAGTCGGAGACGTCCTGGTTCGTCAAGGAGGTCGAGGCCGGGCTGCAGATGCGCTTCAAGGGCGCGGTGCCCGAGGAGTCGCGCCGCCAGGCGGAGTTCGAGACCGGCGTCATCACCCAGATGGGGTTCGCCGGCTACTTCCTCGTCGTCGCCGACTTCATCCGCTGGGCCAAGCGCAACGGCATCCGCGTCGGCCCCGGGCGCGGCTCGGGCGCCGGCTCGATCGCCGCGTACGCCCTGGAGATCACCGACCTCGACCCGCAGCGCCACGGCCTGATCTTCGAGCGGTTCCTCAACCCCGACCGCGTCTCGATGCCCGACTTCGACGTCGACTTCGACGAGCGCCGCCGCGGCGAGGTGATCCGCTACGTCACCGAGAAGTACGGCGAGGACCGGGTCGCCCAGATCGTCACCTACGGCACGATCAAGGCCAAGCAGGCCGTCAAGGACGCCTCCCGCGTGCTCGGGTACCCCTTCGCCATGGGCGAGCGGATCACCAAGGCGATGCCCGCCGCGGTGATGGGCAAGGACGTGCCGCTGTCGAAGATCTTCGACCCCGAGCACCCCCGCTACAACGAGGGCGGGGAGTTCCGCGCCCTGCACGACGCCGACGCCGAGGTGGCGAAGGTCGTCGGCACCGCCAAGCAGCTCGAGGGCCTCAAGCGCCAGTGGGGCGTGCACGCGGCCGGGGTGATCATGTCCAGCGAGCCGCTGGTCGACCTCATCCCGATCATGCGCCGCGAGCAGGACGGGCAGGTGATCACGCAGTTCGACTACCCCAGCTGCGAGGCCCTCGGCCTGATCAAGATGGACTTCCTCGGCCTGCGCAACCTGACGATCATGGACGACGCGCTGGCGAACATCGAGCGCAACCGCGGCGAGACCGTGGTGCTCGAGGAGCTCGAGCTCGACGACCGCGCCACCTACGACCTGCTGGGCAAGGGCGAGACCCTCGGGGTCTTCCAGTTCGACGGCGGGCCGATGCGCTCGCTGCTGCGCCTGATGCGCCCCGACAACTTCGAGGACATCTCCGCCGTCGGCGCCCTGTACCGCCCGGGCCCGATGGGCGCCGGCTCGCACACCAACTACGCGCTGCGCAAGAACAAGCAGCAGGTCGAGACCCCGATCCACCCCGAGCTCGAGGAGCCCCTGCGCGAGGTGCTCGGCACCACCTACGGCCTGATCGTGTACCAGGAGCAGGTCATGGCCATCGCGCAGAAGGTGGCCGGGTACTCCCTCGGCCAGGCCGACCTGCTGCGCCGGGCCATGGGCAAGAAGAAGAAGTCCGAGCTGGACAAGCAGTACGAGATCTTCTCCGGCGGCATGGCCGAGCGCGGGTTCTCGGCGGCGGCGGTCAAGGCGCTGTGGGACGTGCTGCTGCCGTTCTCCGACTACGCGTTCAACAAGGCGCACTCCGCGGCCTACGGGGTGGTCTCGTACTGGACGGGGTACCTCAAGGCCCACTACCCGGCCGAGTACATGGCCGCGCTGCTGACCTCGGTGCAGTCCGACAAGGACAAGTCGGCGCTGTACCTGGGCGAGTGCCGGCGCATGCGCATCACGGTGCTGCCCCCCGACGTCAACACCTCGATCGCCACCTACGCCGCGGTCGGCGAGGACATCCGCTTCGGGCTGGCCGCGGTGCGCAACGTCGGCGAGAACGTCGTCGAGGCGATCGTCGCGGCCCGCACCGAGAAGGGCGCGTTCACCTCCTTCGCCGACTTCCTCACCAAGGTGCCCGCCGTGGTGTGCAACAAGCGCACCGTCGAGTCGCTGATCAAGGCCGGGGCGTTCGACTCCCTCGGCCACACCCGCCGCCAGCTCCTCGCCAAGCACGAGGAGGCCGTCGACCAGGTGATCGGCCTCAAGCGGGAGGAGGCCCGCGGGCAGTTCGACCTCTTCGCGGGCCTCGGCGGCGACGGCGACGAGGGTGCGGACGGCGCTGCGGGCGCCGGGCTCTCGATCGTCCTGCCCGACCTGCCCGAGTGGGACAAGCACGACCTGCTGGCCCGCGAGCGGGAGATGCTCGGCCTGTACGTCAGCGACCACCCCCTCTTCGGGCTCGAGCACGTGCTCTCCGGGGCCGCGGACTGCTCGATCGCCTCGCTGGTCGCCGACGAGTCGCGCCAGGACGGCAGCTTCGTCACCATCGCCGGGCTGATCACCGGGCTGCAGCGCAAGATGACCAAGCAGGGCAAGCAGTGGGCGATCGCCACCGTGGAGGACCTCGAGGGCGCCGTCGAGGTGCTGTTCTTCCCCCAGACCTACGAGGCCTTCGCCCACCAGCTCGCGCACGACACGGTCGTGGTCGTCCGGGGCCGGCTCAGCCGCCGCGACGACGTCCCGAGCCTGCACGCGCAGGAGCTGACGCTGCCCGACACCACCAAGACCTCCGACTCGCCGGTGCAGATCAACTACGCGGAGTCGCGGCTGACCAAGGCCCTCGGCCTGAAGCTGCTCGAGGTGCTGGAGAACCACCGGGGCCCCACCGAGATCCGGCTGGTCCTGCAGCGGGCGGACGAGACCCGCACGTACTCCCTCGACGCGCACCGGGTCACGCCGTCGCCGTCGCTGTTCGGCGACCTCAAGGAGCTGCTGGGGCCGAGCTGCCTGGTCTGAGCCGCCCGGTGCGGTCCCCGGCGCGCCCGGCGGCGTGGCTGGCGGTGCCGCTGCTCGCGGGCCCGCTGGTGGGCCTGGCGTGGTGGCTGCTGGCGCCGACGGCACTGGTGCGTGAGGTCGCGGGGGCCAGCGGCGCCGACGGCGAGCCGCTGGTCGTGGCCCCCGGCGCGCCGGAGCTCGCGGCGGCCCAGGAC
>CADCUY010000109.1 GCA_902806005.1 uncultured Quadrisphaera sp.
GGCCGCGGCCCCGGCGCCCTCGTCCGAGCCGCCCGCGGGGCCGGCGACGGCGCTGTGGCCGGTGGGCGCCGGCACCGGCCGCCGGTACGCCGCGGTCAGCGGCGACGTGAACCCGATCCACCTCTCCGCCCTGACCGCCCGCCCGCTCGGCTTCCCGAAGGCCATCGCCCACGGGATGTGGACGATGGCCCGCGCCGCCGCCGCGCTCGCCCCGCGCCTGCCCGACGCGGTGACCCTCGACGTGGCCTTCGCGCGCCCGGTGCCCCTGCCCTCGACGGTGGCGCTGCTGGTGCGCCCGGTCGACGAGGGCTTCGACGTCGCCCTGCGCTCGCGGTCGATGGAGAACCTGCACCTGGCGGGCACCGCCCGCACCGGGGCGCGCGCGGTCTGAGCGGCGCGCCGGGGCCCGCGAGGCCCCTGCCGGTCGGTCACCGGGGGGAGGGGCGGCGCAGCCGGCGCTCCACCACCTCGCCGTCCTCAGCGGGCAGCTGCGGCACGCCGCGCAGCAGCGGCAGCAGGTCGGGGCGGGTGGTCAGCGCGGCGAAGGCCGTGCCCACGTCCACGCCGTGCGCCGGCACGTCGACGACGCGGACCGCGTCCCCCGCGGACACCAGGCCCGGCTCCAGCACCCGCAGGTACGCGCCGGGCACGCGGGCCGCGGTGAACCGGCGCAGCCAGCCCACCTCACCGAGCCGCACCGCGAAGGTCACGCACGGCATCCGCGGGCAGCTGACCTGCAGCAGCGCCGTCCCCACCGCCCACGTCTCGCCGATGACCGCCCCGGTGACGTCCACGCCGGTCGTGGTCAGGTTCTCCCCGAAGGTCCCGTCGGGCAGGGGTCGCCCCAGCTCGACGACCCACGCGTCGAGGTCCTCGCGGGCGTACGCGTACACCGCCTGGTCGTCGCCGCCGTGGTTCGCGGTGTCGCTGATGTGGTCGCCGACCAGGCCGCTGCCCCCGGTGCCCTTCGGGCCGGGCGCCCGCACCGCCACGGGCCCCGCCACGGGCCGCTTGTCGATGCCGCTGGTGCCGCCCTTGGCGGCGATCGGGCGCTCCCGGCCCACGTTGACCGACAGCACCCTTCCCGCGGCGGTGGGCGCGGGTGCGGGTGGCCGCGTCACCGCGGGGCCCCGGTGGGCAGCCGGTAGGTCAGGTGGACCATGCCGTTGGCGTACGGCTGCACGCCGGTCAGCGCGAACGGCGTGACCAGCCGTCCGCTGAACAGCGGCACCCCGGCTCCGAGCACCACGGGCACCACGGTGACCTCCACGGTGTCGAGGAGCCCCGCCTCGGCGAGCTCCTGCGCCACCGGGCCCCCGCCGAGCACCCACACGTCGCGCCCGTCGGCCGCGGCGATCGCCCGGCGGGCCGCCTCCGGGGCGTCCGGCGCCTCGAACCGCACGTCCGCGCCGTCCGGCACGGGCAGCTCGCGGTGCGTCAGCACCCAGGTCGGCCGGCCGGGGTAGGGCCAGCCACCGCCCTCGCCGAGCACGTACTCGTAGGTGCGGGCGCCGACGACGATGGCACCGATGGTCTCCAGGAAGCGCTCGTACTCGCCCTCGAGCGGGCGCGCGGGCACGGCCGGGTCGGCCGGGGGCGTCCGCTCGTCGTGCTCGAGCAGCCAGGCGAGGGTGTGGTCGGCCTCGGCGATGTACCCGTCGAGGGACTGGGCGGCGTAGTAGCGGAGCCGGGGGGCGGGCATGCCCGCACGCTAGGCCCGCCCGCCGACAGCGGTCCGGCCCGGGCGGCTCAGGCCTCGTCGAGGGCGCTGGGCTTGTGCACGGCCTCCTTGCCGGACTTGTCGCTCTCGACCAGGTACTGCGGGTCGTCCTTCGACGCCTTGACCTTCCGGCCACCCGCCTCGGTGTCGGAGGTGATCTTCTTCTCGACCGTCCCCGGCACCTCGGAGCCGTGCGTGTTCCAGGTGACGTCGTCACCCTTCTTGAAGTCGTCAGCCATCCCCCGAGCCTGCGGCAGCCCCGGACGTCCCGCACGGCGAGCGGCCCGGACGGGCGGGCGGGCGCCCCGGCGGGCACAGTGGTCGCCGTGCCGGAGGGGGACACCATCCACCGCCTCGCCCGGCGCCTGGACGGCGCGCTCGCCGGTCGCGTGCTGGCCCGGGGCCGCCTCGACGTCCCCGCGCACGCCACGGCCGACCTCGCCGGGTACCGGGTGCAGGGCACGGCGACCCACGGCAAGCACCTGCTCACCCGGCTCTCCCGCGAGGGGGAGGAGCTGACGCTGCACACGCACCTGCGGATGGACGGCGAGTGGGCGCTGCTGCACCCCGGCCGGACGCTGCCCCGCCGGGTGCAGCCCGACGTCCGGGCCCTGCTGGTGACCGACGAGGGGCGCACCGCGGCGGCCCTGCGGATGCCGGTGGTGGAGCTGCTGCGCACGGCCGACGAGCACGAGGTGGTCGGCCACCTCGGGCCCGACCTGCTGCACGGGGGCTTCGACGCCGCCGAGGCGGTGCGCCGGCTGGCCGCCGACCCGCAGCGCCCGCTGGTCGCGGCCCTGCTCGACCAGCGGGTGATGGCCGGCCTGGGCAACCTGTGGGCGAACGAGCTGTGCTACCTCAGCGGGGTGAGCCCGTGGACCCCGGTGGGCGAGGTCGACGCCCGCCGGGTCGTGGCGCGCGCCGCCCGGGCCCTGCGGTACTCGGCGGCGAGCCCGGCGGGCTACCAGGTGACCACGGGCGACACCCGGCCGGGGCGCAGCCACTGGGTCACCGGGATGGCGGGCGAGCCCTGCCGGCGGTGCGGCACGACGGTGCAGGTGGTCGCCGAGGTGCCCGGCGACCCCGGCCGGCGGCGCACCTGGTGGTGCCCGCACTGCCAGCCGGGGCCCGGGCCGGACCGCTAGGAGCGACCGCCGCGCAGCCGCGCGCTCAGGGCGTCGGCGTCCCGCCGGTCACCGACAGCGTGGAGCCCGAGGTGAAGCTGGACTCCCCGGAGGCCAGGTGCACGTAGGTGCTGGCGATCTCCACGGGCTGCCCCGGCCGGCCGAACTGCGACTGCTCGCCGAAGGTCGGCACCTTCTCGGCCGGCTGCCCGCCGTCGACCTGCAGGGGCGTCCAGAACGGCCCGGGCGCGACGACGTTCGCGCGGATCCCCTGCGGGGCCACCTGCTGGGCCAGGGCCTTGGTGAACGTGTTGATCGCCGCCTTGGTGGTGGCGTAGTCCAGCAGCGTCGGCGACGGGTTGTAGGCCTGCACCGAGGACGTCGTGATGATCGACCCGCCCGCGGGCACGTGCGGCAGGGCGGCCTTCACCGTCCAGAACAGGCTGTACACGTTGGTCTTCATCGTCTGGTCGAACTGCTCGGAGCTGAGGTCGGAGATCGACTCCACGGCGACCTGGTGCCCGGCGTTGAGCACCAGGACGTCGAGCCGCCCCAGCGCCTCGACGGCCCGGCGCACCAGCTCGGTGTTGAACGCCTCGTCCGCGAGGTCGCCGGGCACGTCGACGACCTTCCGCCCGGCGGCCTCGACCAGGGCGACCACCTCGTCGGCGTCGGCCTGCTCCTCGGGCAGGTGGGTCAGCACCAGGTCGGCGCCCTCGCGGGCGAAGGCGATGGCCACCGCGCGGCCGATGCCGGAGTCGGCGCCGGTGACCAGCGCCGTGCGCCCCTCGAGGCGGCCGCGACCGACGTAGGAGTCCTCCCCGTGGTCGGGCTTCGGGCTCATCTGGCGCGCGAGCCCGACCTTGTCCTGCTGCTGCTCGGGGAACTCCGGGGCCGGGAAGCGGGTGTTCGGGTCGCTGGGCGTGGTCTGGTCGCTCATGGCTCTGACCTACCCCCGGGGCCGGGGCCGAACCCCGGCCCCGGGGGCCGGGGCGGCTCAGGCCGGCAGCGCCGCCCGCACCTCGCGGGTCGCCGCCAGCACGTTCTCCAAGGAGGCCGTGACCTCCTCGTAGCGGCGGGTCTTCAGCCCGCAGTCGGGGTTGACCCACAGCAGGTGCGGGTCGACCGCGCGCACCGCGCCCTCGAGCAGCTGGTGCACCTCGGCGGTGGAGGGCACCCGCGGGGAGTGGATGTCGTACACCCCCGGGCCGATCCCGCGCGAGTACCCCGAGCGGGTGAGCTCCGGCAGGATCTCCATCGCCGAGCGGGCGGCCTCGATGCTGGTGACGTCGGCCTCCAGGGCGTCGATCGCCCCGATCACCTCGCCGAACTCCGAGTAGCACAGGTGGGTGTGCACCTGCGTGCGCGGCGCCACCCCCGAGGTCGCCAGCCGGAACGCGCCCACCGACCACGCCAGGTACGCGCCCTGGTCGGCACGGCGCAGCGGCAGCAGCTCGCGCAGCGCCGGCTCGTCGACCTGGATGGCCTCGGTGCCGGCGGCCTCGAGGTCGGCGATCTCCTCGCGCAGGGCCAGCGCCACCTGGTCGGCCGTCACCGAGATCGGCTGGTCGTTGCGCACGAACGACCACGCCAGGATCGTCACCGGCCCGGTCAGCATGCCCTTGACCGGCTTCTCCGTCAGCGACCGCGCGTAGGCCGTCCACGGCACCGTGATCGGCGCGGGCCGCGAGACGTCGCCCCACAGCACCGGCGGCCGCACGCACCGCGACCCGTAGGACTGCACCCACCCGTGGGCGGTGACCGCGAAGCCGTCCAGGTGCTCGGCGAAGTACTGCACCATGTCGTTGCGCTCCGGCTCCCCGTGCACGAGCACGTCCAGCCCGATCCGCTCCTGCAGGGCCACGACGCGGGCGATCTCCTCGCGCATCGCCTGCTCGTACTCGGCGGTGCCCAGCTCCCCGCGGGTGTGCCGGGCGCGGGCCTGGCGGATCTCCGTGGTCTGCGGGAAGGAGCCGATCGTCGTCGTCGGCAGCGGCGGCAGGTGCAGCACCTCCGCCTGCGCGGCCCGCCGCTCCTCGTACGGCACCCGGGTGCGGTCGGCCTCGGTCAGCCCCGCCAGGCGCTCGCGGACGGCGTCGACGTGCACGCCCTCGGCGGTGGCCCGGGAGCGCAGCACCTCCCCGGAGGCCCGCAGCCGGTCGCCGACGGCGTCGCGCCCGCCGGCCAGGGCCGCGGCGAGGGTGGCCACCTCGGCGACCTTCTGGTCGGCGAACGCCAGCCACTCCAGCACCCGCTCGGGCACGGTCGAGCCGGGCACCGGCGCTCCGGTCCCGTCGCGCTCGAGACCCACGTCGTGCGGCACGTGCAGCAGGGACGTCGAGGTGCCCGCCGCGACCGCCCCCACGTGAGGGGCCAGGGTCTCCAGGTGGTCCATCGCCACCTCGAGGTCGGCGCGCCACACGGCGTGGCCGTCGACCACGCCCCCGACCACCGTCTTGGTCTCCAGGCCCGGCACGTGGTGGGCGGGCACCGGCCCGCGCACCAGGTCCAGGGCCAGGGCCTCGACGTCGGTGCCGGCCAGCACGGGCAGGCTCGTGCCGAGGTCGCCGAACGGCGCCGCCACCAGCAGCTGCGGGCGCTCCCCGGCGGCCACGGACAGGTCCGTGGCCAGGGCCCGGTACGCGGCGCGCACGGCCTCGTGCACCACCTCGTCGGACTCCTCGAACTGGTCGGAGACCAGCGCCGGCTCGTCCAGCTGCACCCAGGCCGCCCCCGCGCGGGCCAGGGCCCCCAGCAGCTGCGCGTAGGCGGGCAGGACCTCGGCCAGCCGGCTCAGCGGGGTCGCCGAGGCGTCGTCGGTGGGCTTGGAGAGCAGCAGGAACGAGACCGGGCCCACGACCACCGGGCGGGTGAGCACGCCGTCGGCCAGGGCCTCGGCGAAGAGCCGGACGACCCGGTCGTCGGCGAAGGAGAACGTCGTGGCGGGGCCGATCTCGGGGACCAGGTAGTGGTAGTTGGTGTCGAACCACTTGGTCATCTCCAGCGGCGCGGCGTCGCCCTCGCCGCGGGCCAGGGTGAAGTACCCGGCCAGGTCCAGGCGCCCGTCCTCGCCGACCAGGTGCGCGAAGCGCGGCGGCACCGCCCCCAGGGTCACCGCGGCGTCCAGCACGTGGTCGTAGTAGGAGGCGTCGGAGGGGATCGCGGAGGTCTCCGGGTCGAGCCCGAGCTGCACCAGGCGCGAGCGGTTGGCGCGGCGCAGGTCGGCGGCCGCGGCCTCGAGCTCCTCGGCCCCGGTGCGGCCGGCCCAGAACGCCTCGACGGCGCGCTTGAGCTCGCGGTGCGGGCCGATCCGCGGGTAGCCGAGGATCGTCCCGGTCGGGAAGGGGCTGGTGGTGGTGCCGGGGGTGGTGGTCACGGTCATCCTCTGCGCTGGGCGGGCTGGACGGGTGCGGGGTCGGTCGGCGCGGGCAGGTCGAGGGCCTCGAGCAGGTCCAGGACGACCTCGTGCCGGTTCATGCAGTACAGGTGCAGGCCGGGCGCGCCGGCGTCGAGCACCGCGCGGACCAGCGCGGCGGTGGCCGCGACCCCCGCACGGCGCCGCTCGCGCTCGTCGAGGGTGCCCAGGGCGGCCAGCAGCGGCTCGGGCGCCGGCACCCCGGTGAGCGCGGAGAGCCGGCGGACCGCGGCGGGATCGGTCAGCGGCAGGATCCCCGGCACCACGGGCAGGTCGACGCCGTCGGCGCGGGCCGCCTCGACCAGCTCGACGTAGCTGGCGGGGTCGAAGAACAGCTGCGTCATGGCGAAGTCGGCGCCCGCGGCCTGCTTGGCCCGCAGCACCTCCACGTCCTGCGCGACCCCGGAGGAGCGGGGGTGGCCGCCCGGGAAGGCGGCGACGGCGACGTCCGGGCGCCACCGGGGGCCCGCAGCGCCCGGCGGGTCGTCCGTCCCGGTGACCTCGCGCACCAGGGTCACCAGCTCGGCGCCCGAGGCCACGCTGTCGGGGTCGGGCTGCCAGTCGGGCTCGTTCTTCGGCGGGTCGCCGCGCAGGGCCAGGAAGCCGGTGACCCCCACGTCGACGAAGTCGGCGATCGTGGCGCGCAGGGCGCTCTCGTCGCGGCCCACGCAGGTGACGTGCGCGAGGGCGGGGACGCCGACGGTGCCGACCAGGTGCTCGACCAGCTCGCGGCTGGCGCCGTGGGCGGAGCCGGAGGCGCCGTAGGTCACCGAGACGAAGTCGGGGCCGGTGGTGGCCAGGTGGGCCGCGGTGGCGGACACCGTCTCCCACGCCTGCGGGGTGCGGGGCGGGAACAGCTCGAAGGAGACCACCGGCCGGGCCCGGCGGCCGGCGGCGACGTCGGCCAGGGCGCGGCTCGGGGTGCGCCCGGGCTGCTGGCCGGAGCGGGCGGGCGCGACGGCGGGGCCCGACTCGGGCACGGCGGGGCGGGGTGCGGCGGCAGCGGTCACATCGACTCCATCGGTCCTGGCGGGAGCACCGCCGGCGGGCCGGTGGTTGCTGCGACGTCGACGAGCCAGGTCTCTCGGTCGCTCTGGATGGTCGCGGGCACCGTACCCCAGGGCCGGTGCGGCCCCGGCGCGGGCGGTGCCGCGCTCAGCTGAGGACGTCCTTGCGGGAGAACCCCCACCACGCCGCGACCAGCGCGGGCACCGACCAGGCCACGGACACCAGGGCGCCGCGCAGCATGTCGCTGCCGTCGACGACGGGGCCGAAGGCGTCCAGCCACGCCGTGGCGTCGTGGGTGGGCAGCCACACCCGCAGACCCCCGAGCGCGGTGATCGAGTCGAGGATCCCCGAGACGATGATCGCCAGGACGGCCCCGCCGACGGCCCCGAGCGCGGCGTCGGTGCGGGTGCCGAGCCAGAACGCCAGGGCCGCGACCCACAGCAGGGAGGCGAAGACGTAGGCGGCGGAGAGCCCGAGCCGGGCCAGGGCCGTGCCGGGGGCCAGCCGCAGGCCCGTGATCGTCGTCAGCTCCCCGACGCCGTAGAAGGCGGTGCCGACGGCCAGCGCCGAGACCACCAGGGCCGCCACCGCGCCCGCGCCGCTGAGCAGGGCCACCACCAGCTTCACCCGCAGCAGCCGGGAGCGGGGCACCGGTGCGGCCAGCAGGTAGCGCAGGGTCGACCACGAGGCCTCCGAGGCCACCGCGTCGCCGGCGAAGAGGGCCACGACGATGCCGAGCAGGAAGCCGCCGGCGGCGAGCAGCACGAACAGGGCGAAGTTCAGGCCGCTCGAGGTCGCCAGGTCGACCAGGCTGGGAGCCGAGCCCGCGCCCCCGTCGTCGTCGCCGAGGGCGAAGGCGCCCACCACGAGCAGCGGGAGGGCGACCACGAGCAGCAGCACCACCAGGGTGCGGCGGCGTCCGGCCTGCCGCCGCAGCTCCACCCCCACGGTCAGCGGCGCGCTCACGGCTGGCCTCCCGGGCGCTGACGCGCGCTCACGGCTGGCCCCCTGGGCGCTGACGCGCGCTCACGGCTGCTCCGCCCCGACCAGCGCCAGGAACGCCTCCTCCAGCCGACGTCGGGGCACCAGGGCCCGCACCGGCACCCCGGCGCGCACCAGCGCCCGCACGACGTCCTCGGCGGCGACCCCGTCGAGGTCGACCATCAGCTCGTCGTCACCCCGCGCCGAACCGGCCGGGAGGCTGCCCTCGGGGCCGGTGCCGTCGACCGGCGCGCCCCCCGGGGCCAGCGCCACGCCCGCGAGGCGGCCGAGGACCCGGGCCGCCCGGGGGCCCTGCCCGGGC
>CADCUY010000110.1 GCA_902806005.1 uncultured Quadrisphaera sp.
GGCGGACGCGCCGCTGCGCGCCGACGGCGGTGGCCGGACCCGCTCCTGACGGGGCCGCGCCGCACGACGACGGCCCGGGACCGCGGCCTGCGCCACGGCCCCGGGCCGTCGTTCCGCCCCCACCGGGGGCCGGGGGTCAGACCGCGAGGACCTGGCCCACGCGCAGCACGTTCGGGTTCGCCCCGATGACCGCGCCGTTGGCCGCGTGGAGCTGCTGCCAGGTGGTGCCGTGGGCGGCGGCGATCCGCGAGAGGGTGTCGCCGGCGGCCACGGTGTGCGTGGCGCCCGCCGGGCGCTCGGCCGAGCGCGAGGGGGCGACCTCGCGCGACGGCGCCGCCGCCGGGGCCGCACCGCCCTTGTCGGCCTCGCTGAAGCCGAGCTTGCGCGTGCACGCCGGCCACGCGCCCCAGCCCTGGGTGGCGAGGGTGCGCTCCGCGGTGGCGATCTGCTGCTCGCGCGAGGCCAGGTCGGCGCGCGGGGCGTACTGGGTGCCGCCGAAGCCGGCCCAGGTGCTGCTGCTGAACTGCAGCCCGCCGTAGTACCCGTTGCCGGTGTTGATCCCCCAGTCGCCGCCGCTCTCGCACCGGGCGAGGGCGTCCCAGGTCTCGCCGGAGGCGGCGGACGCGCTCGTGGCGCCGACCGTGGGCAGGGCCAGCAGCGCCGCGGCGACGCCGAGGCCGGCGGCGCGCGCCGAGCGGGTGCGGCGCCGCTCAGCGCGGTGTCGAGCGCGCTGGCGGGGGGCGGGGGAGGTCAGGGAGGGGTGGATGGTGGTACCTCTCGATCAGCCCCCGGGCGCCCGACATCTCGCGTCGGGGCAGGAGGGGGCGCGGGGCGCGGCGGGCGCAGAGACCCTGGCGGCGCTGGGCCCGGTGACCGTAGGCGACGCTTCCCCCGCGTGTCGAGCCCGTGGCGGAGTCCGTGACTCCGCAGCGTGACGGTCCGTGAGGGCGGACCGCCACGCTGCGAGGTGCTCAGCCGAAGCTGACGCCCTGGGCCAGCGGCAGCTCGCGCGAGTAGTTCACCGTGTTCGTGGCTCGGCGCATGTACGCGCGCCAGGCGTCCGAGCCCGACTCGCGCCCGCCGCCGGTGGTCTTCTCGCCCCCGAACGCCCCGCCGATCTCGGCGCCCGAGGTGCCGATGTTCACGTTGACGATGCCGCAGTCGGAGCCCTCGGCGGCCATGAACTGCTCGGCCTCGCGCTGGTCGGTGGTGAAGATCGACGAGCTCAGCCCCTGCGGCACCCCGTTGTGCAGGGCCACGGCCTCCTCGAAGGTCGCGTAGGTGAGCACGTAGAGGATCGGCGCGAAGGTCTCCCGCGCCACCACCGCGGTCTGCGCGGGCATCCGCACCAGCGCCGGGCGCACGTAGGCCGCGTGCTCGGCGCCCGGCACCTCCACCCGCTCGCCGCCGACGACGACCTCGCCGCCGTCGGCCACCGCCGCGGCCAGCGCCTCCTGCATCGCCTCGTGCGCCGTCGTGGTCACCAGCGGCCCGACGAGGGTGCCCTCGGCGAACGGGTCGCCGACGACGAGCCGGCGGTAGACCGCCGACACCTTCGCGACCAGCTCGTCGGCGAGGCTCTCGTGCACGATCAGCCGGCGCAGGCTCGTGCAGCGCTGCCCCGCGGTGCCGGCGGCGGCGAAGACGATGCCGCGCACGGCCAGGTCGAGGTCGGCCGACGGCGCGACGACCGCGGCGTTGTTGCCGCCGAGCTCGAGGATGCTGCGCCCGAAGCGGGCGGCCACCCGCGGGGCCACCTGGGCGCCCATCCGCTCCGAGCCCGTCGCGCTGAGCACCGGCACCTTCGGGCTGTCGACGAGGGGGGCGGCGCCCGCGGCGTCGGTGACCACGAGCACCGACAGGTGCTCGGGCGCCCCCACGTCGGCCGCGGCCCGGGCGAGCAGCGCGGACGACGCCGCGGCGGTCAGGGCGGCGGCCTCCGACGGCTTCCACACCACCGTGTCGCCGCACACCAGGGCGATGGCGGTGTTCCAGGCCCACACCGCGGCCGGGAAGTTGAACGCGGAGATCACGCCGACCACGCCGAGCGGGTGCCAGGTCTCCATCAGCCGGTGCCCGGGCCGCTCCGAGGGCATCGTGCGGCCCTCGAGCTGGCGGGAGAGGCCGACGGCGAAGTCGCAGACGTCGATCATCTCCTGCACCTCGCCGAGGGCCTCGGAGCGGATCTTGCCGACCTCGACGCCGATCAGGTCGGCGACGTCGGCCTTGTGCTCGGTGAGCAGCTCGCCGAAGCGCTTGACCAGCGCGCCGCGCACCGGCGCGGGCACCGACCGCCAGGTGAGGAACGCGGCGTGGGCGGCGTCGACCGCGGCCTCGACGTCGGCCGGGCCCGCCATCGGCACCGCGAACAGGTCCTCGCCGGTGACGGCGCTGCGGGCGGAGAGCTGCCCGGCGCCGGGCAGGGCGGCCGGGTCGGCCCCGCACCGGGCCAGGGCGGCGAGCGCCCGCTCGCGCAGGGCCTCGGTGGTGAGCGGGGGGGCGGGGGCGGGGGCGGGCTCGGTCAGGGTCATCGGGCGCTCCGGGCGGTCGAGGGGGCGGGC
>CADCUY010000111.1 GCA_902806005.1 uncultured Quadrisphaera sp.
GCAGCACGAGGGCCTGGCCGAGCACCCCGAGGCTGGCGAAGACCACCGCGCCGAAGCCGACGGCCGCGGCGCCGACCAGGGCCACGCCGGAGACCAGGAGCAGGCGCTGGGCGCCGCGGTGGCCGTCCGGGCGGGCGGGCGCCGTGACGGCACCTCCGTCCACGGCGGCCCCGTCGGGCCGGGCGGCCCGCTCGGCGACCAGCCGCTCGAGCAGGGCCGCGCGCTCCTGCAGCAGGGCGGCGATCCGCAGGTCGAGGTCGCGCAGCTGCTGCTCGGCGCTCGCGCTCACCGCTGCAGGGTGGCAGGCACCGGGGACTCCCGCGGGCGACCCGCAGGCCAGTCCACCCGTCTGCCCCGGCGCTGTCCGCCCTCTCGGGCACGATGCGCCCATGGCCCGACGCACCACCCCCCCACCGCCGCCCGAGGACTTCACCGAGCGGATCGTCGACATCGACGTCGACGACGAGATGCGCGGGTCGTTCCTGGAGTACGCGTACTCGGTCATCTACTCCCGCGCCCTGCCCGACGCGCGCGACGGCCTGAAGCCGGTGCAGCGGCGGATCGCGTTCCAGATGTCGCAGATGGGGCTGCTGCCGGAGCGCCCGCACGTCAAGAGCGCGCGCGTGGTCGGCGACGTGATGGGCAAGCTGCACCCGCACGGCGACAGCCCGATCTACGACGCGCTGGTGCGGATGGCGCAGTCGTTCTCCCTGCGCCTGCCCCTGGTCGACGGCCACGGGAACTTCGGGTCCCAGGACGCCGGTCCGGCGGCCTCGCGGTACACCGAGGTGCGGATGGCGCCCGCCACGGTCGCGATGACCGCCGACCTCGACGAGGACGTCGTCGACTTCGTGCCCAACTACGACAACACCGTGCAGCAGCCGTCGGTGCTGCCCTCGGCGATCCCGAACCTGCTGGTCAACGGGGCCAGCGGCATCGCCGTCGGCATGGCCACGAACATGCCGCCGCACAACCTCGTCGAGGTCGTCGCCGCCGCCCGCCACCTCATCGCGCGGCCCGACGCGACGCTGGAGGACCTGATGCGGTTCGTCCCCGGGCCCGACCTGCCCACCGGGGGCCGGATCGTCGGGCTCGACGGCGTCCGCGAGGCCTACGCCACCGGGCGCGGCACGTTCCGCACCCGGGCCACGGCGGCGATCGAGGACGTCACGGCGCGCCGCAAGGGCATCGTCTTCACCGAGCTGCCCTACACCGTGGGGCCCGAGAAGGTGACCGAGAAGATCAAGGACGCCGTGCAGGCCAAGCGGCTGCAGGGGATCTCCGACGTCATCGACCTCACCGACCGCAGCCACGGGCTGCGGCTGGTCGTCGAGGTCAAGACCGGCTTCTCGCCCGAGGCGGTGCTCGAGCAGCTGTACCGGCTCACCCCGCTGGAGGAGACGTTCGGGATCAACAACGTCTGCCTCGTCGACGGGCAGCCGCGCACCCTGGGCCTGCGCGAGCTGCTGGCCGTCTACATCGGCCACCGCCTGGAGGTGGTGCGCCGGCGCAGCACGCACCGACTCGGGCGCGCCCGCGACCGCCTGCACCTGGTGGAGGGCCTGCTGGTCGCGATCGTCGACATCGACGAGGTCATCCAGGTCGTGCGCACCTCCGACGACGCTGCGACGGCGCGGCGGCGGCTGACCGAGGTCTTCGACCTCGACGAGGTGCAGGCCGAGTACATCCTCGAGCTGCGGCTGCGCCGGCTCACCCGCTTCTCGCGGATCGAGCTGGAGACCGAGCGGGAGGAGCTCCTGGTGACCATCACCGGGCTCGAGGCGCTGCTCGGCGACGAGCAGCTGCGGCGCGAGGCGGTCTCGGACGAGCTGGCGGCCGTGGCCCGCGAGCACGGCGACCCTCGCCGCACCGTGCTCCTCGAGGGCAGCGCCGGCGCGAAGGCGGTCGTGCCGCTGGAGGTGACCGACGACCCGTGCTGGGTGCTGCTCTCGGCCACCGGGCTGCTGGCGCGCACGGCCGACCCCGGCGACGACCGGCCCCTGCCCGCGCCGGGCACCAGCGCGGGCGGCGGGCGCGCTCCGCACGACGTGCTGCGCTCGGCCGTGCGGGCCACCGCGCGCGGTGAGGTGGGGGCCGTGACCTCAGCGGGTCGGGTGCTCCGCCTCGGGGTCGTCGACACCCCGGTCCTGCCGCCGACCAACGGGGCGCCGGTGCTCGCCGGGGGCGCTCCGCTGGGCCTCTTCCTCGACCTCGCGGCCGGCGAGGAGGTGCTGGCCCTGGTGCCGCTGGTCGCCGACGGGCCGGGGCTGGCGCTCGGCACCGCCCAGGGCGTGGTCAAGCGCGTGGCGCCCGAGCTGCCCTCCCGCGAGTCGTGGGACGTGATCGCCCTGCGGGACGGCGACCGGGTGGTCGGGGCGACGGCCCTCGCCACGGGCGCGGAGGACCTGGTGCTGGTCACCTCCGACGCGCAGCTGCTCCGGTTCGGGGCCGATGCGGTGCGCCCGCAGGGCCGCGCCGCCGCCGGCGTCGCCGGGGTGCGGCTGGCGCCCGGTGCCAGCGTGGTCGCGTTCGCCGCGGTGGCGGCGGGGGCGGC
>CADCUY010000112.1 GCA_902806005.1 uncultured Quadrisphaera sp.
ACCAGCAGGTCCTCGGCGCCGCCGACCGTGACGGTGCCGCGGGCGGGGTCGGTGGCGAGCACGTAGCGCGGGCGCCCGTCGGGGGCGGGCACGCCCAGGCGCAGGCCGCGGCGCTGGCCGACGGTGTACCCCTCGGCCCCGTCGTGGGCCCCGACCACGGCGCCCGCCGTGTCGAGCACCGCCCCGGGACGGCGCTCGATGCGCTGCCCGAGCCAGGTGCGGGTGTCGCCGTCCGGCACGAAGCACAGGTCGGTGCTGTCGGGCTTGGCCGCCACGCCGAGGCCGCGGGCGGCGGCCTCGGCGCGCACGTCGTGCTTGGACGGGGCGTCGCCGAGCGGCAGGAGCGCGTGAGCGAGGCGCTCCGGCGGCAGGACGGCCAGCACGTAGGACTGGTCCTTGGCGACGTCGGCCGCCCGGTGCAGGGCGGGGGCGGCGCCGGCGGTCGGCGCCAGGCGGGCGTAGTGCCCGGTGGCCACGGCGTCGAAGCCCAGCGCGAGGGCGCGGTCGAGCAGCGCGGCGAACTTGACCTCCTGGTTGCACCGCACGCAGGGGTTCGGCGTGCGCCCCGCCGCGTAGTCGGCGACGACGGCGTCGACCACGTCGGCGGCGAACCGGGCGGAGAAGTCCCAGACGTAGAACGGGATCCGCAGGACGTCGGCGGTGCGCCGGGCGTCGCGGGCGTCCTCGGCGGTGCAGCACCCGCGGCCGCGGCCCCCGCTCGCGCCCGCCGAGCGGGAGAGCGCCAGGTGCACCCCGACCACCTCGTGGCCGGCGTCGACCAGCCGGGCGGCCGCGACCGAGGAGTCGACCCCGCCGCTGAGCGCGGCGAGCACCCTCACGCGACGGCCAGCCCGGCGGTGCGGGCGCGCGCGACGACGGCGCCCAGCGCGGAGCCGACGGCCCCGACGTCCGCGGTGGTCGAGGTGCGCCCGAGGCTGAACCGCAGCGCCCCGCGGGCGCGCTCGTCGTCCAGGCCCATCGCGCGCAGCACGTGGCTCGGCTGCGGCACGCCGGCGGTGCACGCCGAGCCGGTGGAGCACTCCACGCCGTGCACGTCGAGCAGGTACAGCAGGGAGTCGCCCTCGCACCCGGGCACCCCCACGTGCAGCAGCCCAGGCAGGCGGTCGGCCTCGGTGGCGCCCTGGTGCACCTCGGCGTCGGGCACCGCGGCGAGCACCGCCTCGACCAGCCCGGCCCGCAGCGAGCGCAGGCGCGCGGCGTGCCGCGGCTGCTCGGCCACCGCGAGGTCGACGGCCACGCCCAGCGCGCGGGCGGCCGCGACGTCGACGCTGCCCGAGCGCACCCCGCCCTCCTGGCCGCCCCCGTGCAGCACCGGCACCAGGCCCCCGACGGCCGCGCCGCGGCGCACGAGCAGCGCACCGGAGCCCACGGGGCCGCCCAGCTTGTGCCCCGAGACGGTCATCGCGGCCAGGCCCGAGGCCTCGAACGAGACCGGGAGGGCGCCGACGGCCTGCACCGCGTCGGAGTGCACCGGCACCCCGTAGCGCGCCGCGGCGGCGACGACCTCGTCGACCGGCTGCACCGTGCCGACCTCGTTGTTGGCCCACATCACCGACACCAGCGCCACGGAGGCGGGGTCGGCGGCGAGCTCGGCCTCGAGCGCCGCGACGTCGAGGCGGCCGGTGGCGTCGACGGGCAGGTGCACCACCTCGGCGCCCTGCGAGGCCTCCAGCCAGTGGGCGGGGTCGAGGACGGCGTGGTGCTCGACGGCGCTGACCAGCACCCGGCGCCGCCGCTGGTCGGCCTCGCGCCGGGCCCAGTACAGGCCCTTGACGGCGAGGTTGTCGGCCTCGGTGCCACCGCCGGTGAGCACGACCTCGCCGGGCCGGGCGGCCAGCGCCGCGGCGATCCGCTCGCGGGCCTCCTCCACCACGCGCCGCGCGTCGCGGCCGGAGGTGTGCAGCGAGCTGGGGTTGCCCACCCGGGTGAGCTCCTCGAGCACCGCCGCAGCGGCCTCGGGCCGCAGGGGCGTGGTCGCCGCGTGGTCGAGGTAGGCGGTCACCGCCCGATCCTAGGTCGCCGTCCGGACGGCGACCGCTGCGGGCGGGGCGTGCGGCACACTCCTGCGGTGCCCGAGCTGCCCACGGCGCCCCTCGGGGTGCACCTCGACCCGCACCGGCCGGGGCGGGCGACCGCCGCGGTCTTCGCCGCGCACGCCGACGCCGTGGAGGTGGCGCTGCTCGACCCGCGCCCCGGAGGCGGGTGGGACGAGCGGCGCGTGCCCCTGCAGCGCGCGCGCCACGGCGTGTGGTCGGGCGTGCTGGACGCCGTGACGGCGGGCTCCGCGGCGGGCGGGTCCGGCTCCGGCGCCGGCTCGGGCGGGGTGCGCGCCGGGCAGCGCTACGGGCTGCGCGTCGACGGGCCGTGGAACCCCGCCCGCGGGCACCGCCACGACCCGGCGTCGCTGCTGCTCGACCCCTACGCCCGGGCCCTGGCCGGCGAGGTGGCGTGGGGGCCCGAGGTGTTCGCCCACGCCGTCGACCCCGCCACCTGGCGCCCCGTGCCCGGGCCGCACCGCCGCTCCGGGCTGGACAGCGCGGCGTCGGTGCCGCACGGGGTGGTGCTCGACACCCCTCCCGTCGACGCCGCCGCGCGCCCGCGGGTGCCCTGGAGCGAGACGGTGGTCTACGAGGCGCACGTGCGCGGGCTGACCGCGGCGCACCCGGAGCTGCCGCCGGAGCTGCGCGGCACCTACGCGGGGCTGGCGCACCCCGCGGTGGTCGAGCACCTGGTGGCGCTCGGGGTGACCAGCGTGGAGCTGCTGCCCGTGCACGCGATCGTCGACGAGGTCGCCCTGGTGCGGCGGGGGCTGCGCAACCACTGGGGCTACAACACGCTGTCGTGGTTCGCGCCGGAGCCGCGCTACGCCACCGCCGCAGCGCGCGCCGCGGGGCCCGCCGCCGTCGTGGCCGAGCTGCGCGGCGCCGTCGCCGCCCTGCACGCCGCGGGCCTGGAGGTGCTCCTCGACGTCGTCTACAACCACTCCTGCGAGGGCGGCGGCGACGGGCCCGCGCTCAGCCTGCGCGGGCTCGACGCCGCCTCGTACTACCGGCTCGACCCGCGCGGGTGGGACGTCGACACCACCGGCTGCGGCAACAGCCTGGACGCCGGGCACCCGCGCGTGGTGCAGCTGGTGCTCGACTCGCTGCGCCACTGGGTGAGCGCCTACGGGGTCGACGGGTTCCGCTTCGACCTCGCGCCCACCCTGGCGCGGGGGCGCGACGGGCGCTTCACCGCCGAGCACGCCTTCCTCGTCGCGGCGGCCGCCGACCCGGTGCTGGCCGACGTCAAGCTCGTCGCCGAGCCCTGGGACCTCGGGGTCGACGGGTGGCGCACGGGCGGGTTCACCGCGCCGTTCGCCGAGTGGAACGACCGCTTCCGCGACGGGGCCCGCGAGTTCTGGCTCTCCGACGCGCGCCGGCTCTCCCTGGGCCAGGCCCCGGGCAACGGGCTGCGCGAGCTGGCCACCCGCTTCTCCGGCTCGGCCGACCTGTTCGGCCCCGGCGACCGCGGGCCCCTGGCGTCGGTGAGCTTCGTGACCGCCCACGACGGCTTCACCCTCGCCGACCTGACCGCCCACGAGCACAAGGTCAACGCCGCCAACGGCGAGGACGGGCGCGACGGCACGAACGACAACCGCAGCTGGAACCACGGCTCGGAGGGCTGGGACGACCACGGGCTGCGCGCCGACGCCGACCCCGACGTCGAGCTGCGCCACGCGCTGCGGCGGCGCTCGATGCGCAACCTGCTCGCGACGCTGCTGCTCTCCGCGGGCGTGCCGATGATCACCATGGGCGACGAGACGGGCCGCACCCAGGGCGGCAACAACAACCCGTACTGCCTGGACGGCCCGGTCAGCTGGGTCTCGTGGGACCTCGCGCCGTGGCAGGACGACCTGCTCGCCACCACGCGGGCTCTGACCGCGCTGCGCCGCGAGCACCCGGCGCTGCGCCCGGTGCGGCAGGCGACCGGCGTGGCCGTGCACGAGGACGGCACCACCGACCTGGCGTGGTTCGACGTCGACGGCAGCCCGATGGTGCCGCAGCGCTGGGACGACCCGGGGGCGCGGACGGTGCAGGTGTACCTGCACGGGGCGCCGTCGGGGTCGGCGGGCTCGGTGCTGGTGGTGGTGCACGGCGGGCTGGACGACGGCGAGGTGTGCCTGCCGCCCGCCCCCTGGGGCACCGCCTACCGGGCGCTGTGGGACAGCGCGGCCGACCGGCCCGCGCCGGCGCCGTACGCGCACATGGCGCCCGGGGCGCGGGTGCTGCTCAGCGCGCTGTCGGTGCGGGTCTTCGCCGTCGACCGGGCCTGAGCCCGACCTCGTCCCCGGGCGCCCGAGGGACGTTGCCCACGGCGTGACGGTCCTGGAGCCGCTCAGACACCCCTGAGCCGTCACCTGGTGGGTAGGGCGTCACCACGTGGATGGCGCTCACCATCCCGCCGGCAGTGGGGAGGGACGCAGGTGCGCGCGCACCCTGCCCCGGTCGCCGCGGGCGAAGGCGCGCCGGACCCGCGCGACGGTCTCCGCCAGTGCCGATGGGTGGACGATCCCGCGGGTCCCCCAGCGCACGACCTCCAGGCCGGTGTCGCGCAGGGCGTCCTCGCGCTGCTTCTCCGCGCGGAGCGCGCGTTCCGCGCGGGCGACCGTCAGCGCCGCACCGCTGCCGTACTTCCCCCAGCCGTCGGCCTCGCCGACCGTGCCGTGCTCCCACCACAGGCCGTCGACCCGGGCGATGAAGCGGCCCTCGAGGGTCCACACCTCCACCTGGGGCTCCGGCGGCGGCAGCCCGGACCGGGCGAACGCGACGGCCGACGCGGACTCCAGCCACGACTCGCGACGGGGGTCGACCAGCGGCAGCAGCGCTCGCGCCGACGCGGCGAGCGGCCACCGCGCCTGCTCGCCGAGCACCTCGTGCACGTCCGCCCGCGACGCACCCGAGGCGCCTGCGGCGTCCGCGACCGCCACGGCGTCGTCAGCCGGGAGGTGTCGGAGGCAGTCGGCGACGGTCCGCGCCCTGCTGGTCACGAGGACCGGACGCCGGGACCACCGGGCGTCCTGAGCAGCCAGGTGTCGTGGCGGCAGCGAAGCGACCTCGATGACCAGCCCGGGCCGTCGGCGCGGGGAGACGCCGGAGGCCGGGGGTGCCGTCAGCCAGGTGGGGTGGGGGGACGCGCCGCGGAGCAGCGGCAGCGGCAGGCCGTGGAGAGCCGCCGCGGAGAGGTGGCTGACGGCCGTGGCCGGCCAGCGCAGCGCGACCGCCACGGCCGTCAGCCGCGCCCGCCCGTCGGGTCCGGCCGCGCGCCACGCCGGCGCGGAGCAGAAGACGCCCGGGGCCAGCCGGTGCCAGGCGGGTGAGCGCGAGAGGGCCTGGACGCCGTGCCTGCTGAGCCCGGCGGCGAGGGCGTCGGCCCGCGTGAAGACGACGGGCAGGGCGCCGAGGGCGCTGGGCGGGCGACGGGAGGAGGCCTCGACGGTCGTCATGCCGCACACCGTGGGCCAGCACGACCGCAGCTCCCGTCGGCGAGCCCAGGACCTGTGGACGCCGCCCGTCGTCCACAGCCGCCTCGCCCACCAGGTGCCGCCTCACCCACCAGATGACGCAGGATCCGGGCCGGAGTCCCCCGGATCCCCCGTCCACGCCGTCACGGTGTGGGCAAGGCGCCGGCGGCCGCCGGCGGGAGGGGGCCTGTGGACGGCGCGGCCGCCGTCCACAGGCCCCGCGCGGCTACGCCGCGTTGGTCACCAGCGGCGTCTCCGCCGGCCCCGCCTGCCCGGCGTGGCGCGGGAGCACCCGCACCGTGTACCCGAACGGCCCGGTGCGGCGCAGCACGAGGTCGCCCGAGAACTGGTACCGCCCGTCCTCGTAGGTCTCGGCCAGCGCGAGGGAGTGCGGCGTGGTCTCGGTGAGCTCGTCGGTCTCGCTGACCCGCCCGTGCACCACCTGCACGTCCACGTCGGCCGGCTCGAGCGAGCCGAGCGTGACGTACGCCGAGACCGTCAGCACCTCCCCGACCTGCGGCGTGGAGCCCACCCCGGCGGACTCCACGTGGTCCACGCGCACCGCGTCCCACTGCGCGCGCACCCGCGCCTTCCACGCCGCGAGCTCCTTCGCCCCGGCGTACGCCGACGCCGCCATCGAGCTGCCCGAGACGGAGGCGGGCACGTAGAGCCGCTCGACGTAGTCCTGCACCATCCGCGTGGCCTGCACCTTGGGCGCGAGGGTGCCCAGGGTGTGCTTGAGCATCTCCAGCCACCGGCCGGGCAGGCCGCTCTGGTCGCGGTCGTAGAACCGCGGCGCCACCTGGTTCTCGATCAGGTCGTACAGCGCGGCGGCCTCGAGGTCGTCGCGCCGGGACTCGTCGTCCACCCCGTCGGCGGTGGGGATGGCCCAGCCGTTCTCGCCGTCGAACCACTCGTCCCACCACCCGTCGAGGATGGAGAGGTTCAGGCAGCCGTTCAGCGCCGCCTTCATCCCCGAGGTGCCGCAGGCCTCCAGCGGGCGCAGCGGGTTGTTCAGCCAGACGTCGCACCCGGGGTAGAGCAGCTGCGCCATGGCGATGTCGTAGTTGGGCAGGACGACGATGCGGTGCCGCACGTCGTGCTGGTCGGCGAAGCGCACCACCTGCTGCAGCAGGCGCTTGCCCGAGTCGTCGGCGGGGTGCGACTTGCCGGCGATGACCAGCTGCACCGGGCGGGTGGGGTGCAGCAGCAGCGCCTTGAGCCGGTCGGGGTCGCGCAGCATCAGGGTCAGGCGCTTGTAGGTGGGCACCCGCCGCGCGAAGCCGATGGTCAGCACGTCGGGGTCGAGCACGTCGTCGACCCAGCCGAGCTCCGCCGAGGTCGCGCCGCGGCGCACCCACGACGAGCGCACGCGGGCCCGGGCGTCGGCCACCAGCTGCTCGCGCAGCTCGCGGCGCACCGCCCACAGGTCGGCGCCGGGCAGCGCGGACGCCGCCCCGGCCTGCGCGCTGACGTCGTCGCCGCCGCCCGCGGCGGCCAGCAGGTCGCCGATCCGCGGGTCGACCCAGGTCGGGGCGTGCACGCCGTTGGTGATCGAGGTGATCGGGGTCTCCGAGGCGTCGAAGCCCGGCCACAGCCCGGAGAACATGCCCCGGCTGACCTCGCCGTGCAGGGCCGAGACCCCGTTGGCGCGCTGGCTGAGCCGGAAGCCCATCACGGCCATGTTGAACACCGAGGCCTCGCCGCCGGGGTAGTCCTCGGCGCCGAGCGCCAGCACCCGGTCCAGCGGCACCGGCCCGAGCACCCCGGACTCGCCGAGGTAGAGCTGCACCTGGTCGCGCCCGAACCGGTCGATGCCGGCGGGCACGGGGGTGTGCGTGGTGAACACCGTCGCCGAGCGGACGGCCTCCACGGCCTCCTCGATGCTGAGCCCCTCGCCCATGAGCTCGCGGATCCGCTCCAGGCCGAGGAAGCCGGCGTGGCCCTCGTTGGTGTGGTAGACGCTCGGCGCGGGCGCCCCGGACAGGCGCGACCACAGGCGCAGGGCCCGCACCCCGCCGATGCCGAGCAGCATCTCCTGCTGGAGCCGGTGCTCGCCGCCCCCGCCGTAGAGCCGGTCGGTGATGCCGGCCTCGGCCTCGTCGTTGGTGGGCACGTCGGAGTCGAGCAGCAGCAGCGGCACGCGCCCGACGTCGGCCTTCCACACGTACGCGTCGAGGGTGCGGCCGCCGGGCAGCTGCACCGAGACCGACGCCGCGGAGCCGTCGGCCTCGCGCAGCAGGGTCAGCGGCAGCCCGTCGGGGTCCTGCACGGGGTAGGTCTCGGTCTGCCAGCCGTCGGCGGTGAAGGCCTGCTTGAAGTAGCCGGTCTTGTACAGCAGGCCCACCCCGACGATCGGGACGCCGAGGTCGGAGGCGGCCTTGAGGTGGTCGCCGGCGAGGATGCCGAGGCCGCCGGAGTACTGCGGCAGCACCGAGGTGATGCCGAACTCCGGGGAGAAGTAGGCGATGGACGCCGGGGCGCCGCCGGAGGCGGGCAGGCCCTGGTACCAGCGGTCGCCGGTGCGGTACCGCTCCAGGTCGGCCGCGGCGGCCTCCACCGAGGCCACGAACGCCGCGTCGGCGGCGGCCTCCTCGAGCCGCTCGGGGCCCAGGGCGCCGAGCAGGGCGATGGGGTCGTGGCGGACGGCGTCCCAGCGAGCGCGGTCGAGGCTCGCGAACAGCTCGCGCGTCGGCGGGTGCCACGACCAGCGCAGGTTCAGGGCCAGGTCGCCCAGCGCGCTCAGCGCGGGGGGCAGCACGGTGCGGACGGTGAAGCGGCGGATGGCTCTCACAGGCGTGAACCGTATGGCAACGCGCGGCCGGGCGGGCACGAGTCGCCCACGCCCGGGTGCCCGCCCGGTCGGGGGCGTCCGGGTGTCGGAGGCCCAGCGCGCTCGGTAGGTTCGGCGCCGTGACCGAGGAGCCCGGGCAGGACCCCACCACCACGAGCGCCGGACCCCCGGAGAGCGCCGCGGCCACGGGGAGCGCGGCCAGCACGCCGC
>CADCUY010000113.1 GCA_902806005.1 uncultured Quadrisphaera sp.
GTTGGCGTTGTAGGCGTCGTTGACCACGGTGACGCCGTCGGCCCGCCGCTCGACCTCCATGCGCCAGCGGCTGAGCGCACCGGCCTGCGACAGGGCGGCGGCGACGTCGGCCGGCGTCATGCCGGCGGCGAGCGCGGCCGCGGCGGCCGACAGCGCGTTGGCGACCTGGTGCTCGCCGACGACGCGCAGCGCGACGGGGTGCTCCTCGCCGGCGGCGACCAGCGTGAACCGGGCGCGGGCGGAGTCGTCCAGCACGACGTCGGTGGCCCGCACGTCGGCGTCGGCTCCCCGGCCGGTGGTCACCACCCGGGCGGGGGTGCGCGGAGCCATGCCCAGGACGCGCGGGTCGTCGGCGTTGAGCACGGCGGTGCCGTCCTCCGGCAGCGCCTCGACGAGCTCGCCCTTGGCCTGCGCGATGACCTCGGCGCTGCCGAACTCGCCCAGGTGCGCCGAGCCGACGTTGAGCACGATGCCGATCTGCGGGCGGGCGACGGCGCACAGGCGGGCGATGTGGCCGATGCCCCGGGCGCCCATCTCCAGCACCAGGAACTCCGTGTCCTCGCTCGCTGCGAGCACGGTCAGCGGGAGGCCGATGTCGTTGTTGAACGATCCGGGCGGGCTCACCGTCGGCCCCGCGGCGCCGAGCACCTGCCCGAGGAGGTCCTTGGTGGAGGTCTTGCCCGACGAGCCGGTGAGGGCCAGCGTGCGCAGGCCGCCGGCCGTGAGCCGGGCGTGCACGCCGGCGGCGAGCAGGCCCAGGGCGGCGACGGGGTCGTCGACGACGACGCAGGGCAGGGCGGCGTCCGGCCGCGCGCACAGCGCGCCGACCGCACCGGCGGCGGCCGCGGCGGCGAGGAAGTCGTGGCCGTCCACCCGCTCCCCCGCGACGGCGACGAAGAGGTCCCCGGAGCCGACGGCGCGCGAGTCGAGGGTGACCGTGCCGGTCACCGTGGTGCCCGGGTCGCCGGCGGTGAGCGTGCCCCCGGTCAGCTCGGCCACCTCGGCCAGCGTCAGACCGATCATGCGGGCCGCTCCGTCGAGCTCAGGACCTCGCGCAGGACCGCGCGGTCGTCGAAGGGGTGCACCGTCCCGGCGATGTCCTGGCCGGTCTCGTGCCCCTTGCCCGCGACCAGGACGGTGTCGCCGGGCCGGGCCAGCCGCACGGCCGCCTCGATCGCCGCCCGACGGTCGCCGATCTCCAGCACCTCGGCCCGCCGGTCCTCGGGCACGTCGAGCACGCCGGCCAGCATCGCCGCGCGGATCGTGGCCGGGTCCTCCGAGCGCGGGTTGTCGTCGGTGACCACGAGGAGGTCGCTGCCCGCTGCCGCGGCCGCACCCATGGCGGCCCGCTTGCCCGGGTCGCGGTCGCCGCCACAGCCCAGCACGGTGATCAGCCGCCCGGAGGTCGTCGCCCGCAGCGCGCCGAGCGCGGTGGCGACGGCGTCGGGGGTGTGCGCGTAGTCGACCGCGGCGACGAAGGGCTGACCGGCCTCGACCGGCTCCATCCGCCCGGGCACCACCGTCGTCGCCACGCCCTCGAGCGCAGCGTCCAGCGGCACGCCCACGGCGTCGAGCAGGGCGACGGCGAGGACGGCGTTGGCGACGTTGAACCGGCCGGGCAGCCGCACGCGGGCCTCGCGGCGCACCCCGAGACGGTGACCGGACGGGGGCGCCCGGGCCGGTCGAGCAGCCGCCGGCCGTGCTCGTCGTCGACGTCCACCACCTCGGTGGCCGCGCGCCCGTCGAACAGCAGCGCCTTCGCGCGGAAGTACTCCTCGAGGTCCCCGTGGAAGTCCAGGTGGTCCCGGCCCAGGTTGGTGAAGCCGGCGGCGGCGAAGCGGACCGCGCCCACCCGGCCCAGCACCAGCGCGTGGCTGGAGACCTCCATGACCACGGTGGTCACGCCGGTCTCGGCCATCGCGGCGAGGAGGGCGTGCACCGCGGGCGCCTCGGGGGTGGTGCGCTCGCTGGGGATGGCGGTCACGGTGCCGTCGGTGCCGCGGGTCCGCGTCTGCACCGTGCCGATGAGGCCGGACGCCTGCCCGGCCGCGGCCAGGCCGGCCTCGACGAGGTAGCTGGTCGTGGTCTTGCCGTTGGTGCCGGTGATGCCGATGACCCGCAGCCGCTCGCTGGGCCGGTCGTAGACGCGGTCGGCGACCTCGCCCAGCACCGCGCGGGGGTCGTCCACCACGCAGACCGGCAGGCCGGTCGCCGCGGCCTCGGCGGCCCCCGTGGGGTCGGTCAGGACGGCGACGGCACCCCGGTCGACCGCCTCGCCGACGTACCGGACGCCGTGGGTGCGGGCGCCGGGCAGGGCGGCGTAGAGATCACCCGGGCAGACCTCGCCCGAGGCCAGGGTGAGCCCGGTGACGAGGACCTCGGGGGTGCCCGGAGCCGGCCGGCCGACGAGATCGGCGAGCTCGGACAGCGGCACGGGGCGCGGATCGCGTGGTCTGCTCCCCGAGGGCCGGGGGGCCGACCCGGCGTCGGTCGGGGTCACGGGGCTCCAATCTACCGGCGAGAGCCGGTCGGCCCGCC
>CADCUY010000114.1 GCA_902806005.1 uncultured Quadrisphaera sp.
ACGGTGCCCGCACGGCGGGCGGCCCCGGGGCCGAGGACGTGCCCGTGGGGGCGGTGGTCGCCGGCCCGGACGGCGCGGTGCTCGGCACCGGGGCCAACAGGCGCGAGGCGCTGGGCGATCCCACCGCGCACGCCGAGGTGGTCGCCCTGCGCGCCGCGGCGTCCGCGCTGGGCACCTGGCGCCTGGAGGGGTGCACCCTGGCCGTGACGCTCGAGCCCTGCACCATGTGCGCCGGCGCGCTGGTGCTCGCCCGGGTCGCGCGGCTGGTCTTCGGCGCGTGGAACCCGGCGGCGGGGGCCGCCGGCTCTGCGCTGGACGTCGTCCGCGACCGGCGGCTGAACCACCGCCCCGAGGTGGTGGGCGGGGTGCTCGAGGAGGAGTGCTCGGCGGTGCTGCAGGAGTTCTTCGCCGCGCGCCGGCGCTGAGCGCCCCTCGGGTGGGCGCGGTGGGGTCAAGCGGGGGGCCCGGGGTGCCGATGGCGAGGCGTGGCCGACTCCCGATCCCCGCGACGCCGCGGTGACCGCATCCTGCGCGTGCGCCGTCTCGCGCCGCGCACCCCCGCGGCCCGCGCCGCGTCGCTGGCGGTGGTGGTGGCGGTGGGGGTCGGGCTGCTGCTGCCCCAGGGCGAGACGCACGCCCTGCCCGTGCTGGTGGTCGAGTCCGCGGCCGTGCTGGCGGCCGTCGCGGTCGTGGTGCGCACCACCCGGAGCGGGCTGGGCGCCTCCCGGCTGCGCTGGTGGCTGCTGGCCGTCGCCGGGCTGCTGACCGCGCACACGGCGGTGGAGGTCGCCACCGCGGGGAGCGGGACCGGCCGGCTGGTCGTGCTGGCCACCCAGGTGCTGGTCGCCGCGCTGGTGGTCTGGTCGACCGTGCGGGGCCGACACGTGCCGCACGGTCCGGTCACCGACGCGCACGGCTGGACCGACGTCGCGCTGGCGCTCGTGGGCACCGCCGTCGGGGTGACCGCGGTGCTGTACGCGGCGGTCGCCGCGGGCGTGCCGACCCTGTCGGTGGTCACCCTGGGCGTCGACGTCGTGGTCATGGCGGCCGTGCTGTGGCTGTGGCTCTCCCGCGAGGGCTTCGAGCCCGCCGCCCGGCTCGTGCTGGCCGCCGGCGTGCTCTACCCCGCGCACGACGTCCTCGACGTGCTCGGTGACGGCGCTCCGGTCGTGCTCGCCGCCCTCGGGCGCGCCCTGGGCCCGCTCGCGGTGGTGCTGCTGCTCATGGCCGCTGCGAGCCGCTCGCTGCCCGCGGCGGTCGCGCGCGGGCAGGGCACCCGGATGCGCCGCGGCTCGGCCCGGATGCACCTGGTCGTGCCCGCCGCCGCGGTGCCGCCCGCGGCGTGGCTGCTGGGCCTGGCGTGGCCCGCGGCCGCGCTGCCGGAGTGGCTGCTCCAGCTCTCCGGCGTCGCCATCACCGCCCTGGCCCTGTGGCGGGCGCTGCGCCTGCTCGTCGACGCCGAGGAGGCCGCGGGCCTCGACCCGCTCACCGGCCTGCTCGACCGCCGCGGGCTGCTGCGCCAGCTCGACGGCTGGGTCTCGGCGCGGCGCAGCGCCTGGCTGTGCCTGATCGACCTCGACGACTTCAAGCTGGTCAACGACCAGCGCGGGCACGAGGCCGGCGACGCGCTGCTGGTGGCCGTGGCCGAGCGCCTCGTCGGCGAGCTGCCGGCGTCGGCCACCGTGGCCCGCCTGGGCGGCGACGAGCTCGTCGTCCTGCTCGAGGGGCCCGCCGCCGACCACGTCGCCGCGAAGGTGCTCGACGTCTTCTCCCGTCCCTTCGCGCTCTCCGGCGAGGGCGACGCCGTGCGCATCTCGGCGAGCCTCGGCGTCACCGAGCTGACCCCCGGCACCGGTGCCGCGGCGGCCATGGTCTGCGCCGACGTCGCGATGTACGTGGCCAAGCGGCGCGGGCGCGACCGGTGGGTGGCCTACGACCCGTCGCTGCGCGAGCAGGTGCTCGGCGCCGGGCAGGTGCAGCGCGAGCTGCGGGTCCTGCTGCACGAGAGCGGCGCCGGCGAGCCCGCGGGGGCCCCGCCGGACGCCACCGACGCCGCCGACCGGGCCGCCGCCGGTGCGCTGGTGGTGCACTACCAGCCCGTCGTCGACCTCGTCACCGGCCTGCCCAGCGGCGTCGAGGCGCTCGTGCGCTGGCACCACCCGCGGCGCGGCCTGGTGCCGCCGGACAGCTTCCTCGCCCTCGCCGAGGCCGCCGGGCTCGGCCCGGCGCTGGACCGCTGGGTGCTGCACCAGGCGCTGCACCAGATGGCCGGGTGGGACGCCGCGGGCCTGGTCGGGCTCGACCGGGTGGCGGTCAACCTCGGGGTCTCCAGCGTGCGCTCGCCCACCCTCGGCGAGGACGTCGCCGTCGCCCTGCGCGCCGCCGCGATGACCCCGCAGCGGCTGCTGCTGGAGATCACCGAGCACGACGAGCTGCAGGCCGACCGCGCCGCCGCCGAGACCCTGCTGGCCCTGCGCGAGGCCGGCGTTACGATCGCGCTGGACGACTTCGGTGCCGGCTACGCCTCGATCGGCTACC
>CADCUY010000115.1 GCA_902806005.1 uncultured Quadrisphaera sp.
CGGTGGAGGTGGCGGCCACCGGCGCCGCCGCCGAGCTGGCCGCGGCGCTGGACGCCGTGGGCGGGCGCCGGCTGGTCGTCGCCGGCGGCGACGGGTCGGTGCACGCGGTGGTGCGCCACCTGCACGACACCGGGGCGCTGGGGGAGGTCGGGCCGGTGGGCCTGGTGCCCCTGGGCACCGGCAACGACCTCGCGCGGAGCCTCGGGCTGCCCCTGGGCGACCCCACCGCCGCGGCGCAGGTGGCGCTGACCGGGCGGGCGCAGGGCACGGAGCTGGTCGTCGAGACCAGCGGCGAGCGCCCCGCGGCGGTGGCGGTCAACGCCGTCCACACGGGCATCGGGGTCTCGGCGGCCCTGCGCGCGCACCGGCTCAAGCCGTTCCTCGGGCGGCTGGCCTACCCCGTGGGCGCGGTCGCCGCCGGGGCGCTCGGCGGGCCGTGGCACCTGCGGGTGGTCGTCGACGGCGAGGTGGTGCACGACGGCGACCAGCCGGTCTCGCTGGTGGCGCTCAGCGTGGGCCGCACGATCGGCGGCGGGGCGCAGGTCTCCCCCGCCGCCACCCCGCACGACGGGCTGGTCGACGTGGTCGTCTCCACCTCCAACGGCGTGCGCGCCCGCGCCGGCTACGCCCTGACCATGCTCCGGGGCCGGGCGGTCGAGCGCCGCGACGTCGCCCGCGTGCGCGGCCGCGACGCGGTCGTGGAGGCGGTGGACGGCGACCCGTTCGTGCTCAACGCCGACGGCGAGCTGCTGCACCCGCGCGCGGTGTCGAGCTGGACGACGCTGCACGACGCGTGGTCGGTGCTGGTGCCCCGCGAGGGGTGAGCGCTCAGCGCCGGGCGGGCGAGACCTCCGGCGGCGCGGCCGCCCGGTCGTCGGCCGGCACCCCGGCCGGGCCGCGCGGGCCGAAGACGGCCCGGGGCTCGGGCCGCAGGCGCAGCAGCGCCAGGTAGACCCCGGCGGCCAGCACCAGGGCCACGGGCAGGCTGACGTCGACGCCCCCGGCGACACCGCTCAGGGGCCCGACCAGCAGCGGCGGGTAGTAGCCGAACAGCAGCCCGACGGCCGCGGCGCCGATCCACGCCGCCATCGGCCCCAGGGCGACGCCGCCGGTGAACCAGTAGCGCCCACCGGTGCGGCCCTGGTTGAAGACCTGCAGGTCTGCGGGGTCGTAGTGGCCGCGCCGCACGACGTAGCCGATCGTCATGATCACCATCCAGGGGGTGGTGCAGATGACGATCAGCCCGATGAACGCGTTCACGCTGGTCAGCAGGTCGAAGACCAGGCGCCCGACGAGGATGAAGGCGAACGCGACGACCCCGATCACCAGGGACGCCTGCACCCGGCTCAGCCGCGGGAAGACCGAGGAGAAGTCCAGCCCGGTGCCGTACAGGCTCGTGACCCCGGTGGACATGCCGCCGAGGAACGCCAGCGGGACCAGGGCCACGGCGTACCAGGCGGGCGCCGCGGCGACCAGGGCGACGACGTAGTCGGCCTCCCCCGCCACCACCGTGGCGGTGGCCACCCCGAACAGGAAGGGCACCAGGGTCATCAGCTGGGCGGCCAGGGTGGCGCCGATCAGCGCGCGGCGCGGGGTGTCGGCCGGGATGTAGCGCGACCAGTCGCCGAGGAAGGCCCCGAAGGAGACCGGGTTGCCCATGACGATCAGCGCCGAGAGCACGAACGTGGCGGTGAGGCCCAGCTCGGCCGTCGCCGCCGGGCCCGGGTCGTAGGCGGGGTCGAACACCCCGGCGAAGGCGACGGCTCCCAGCAGGACCAGCACCGTGTTGGCGACGACCACGACCCTGTTGACGAGCAGCATGAGCTGGTAGCCGTAGACGACCACGACGATGACCAGCGCCCCGAGCACGGCGTAGACCAGCGCGCGGGCGCCGTCGGAGGTGGCGGCCCGCGAGCCGGTCAGCCGCGCGACCGCGCCGACCAGCGCGTCGCCGCTGACCCACACCGAGATCGAGTAGAAGGCCACCGCCGTCAGCAGCGAGAGGAACGAGCCGACCACCCGCCCGCGGACCCCGAAGTGCGCGCCCGAGGAGACGGCGTTGTTCGTGCCGGTGCGCGGCCCGAACAGGCCCATCGGCGCCAGCACCAGGGCGCCGACGACCACGCCGGTCACCGTGGCCGCCACCGCCTGCCAGAACGACAGGCCGAGGGCCACCGGGATGGTGCCGAGCAGGATCGTCGCGAAGGTGTTGGCCCCGCCGAACTGGATGCGGAACAGGTCGCGGGGGCGGGAGGTGCGCTCGGCGTCGGGGATGGTGTCGATGCCGTGCCGCTCCACCCGCGCCGCGAGCCGGGCCGGGACGCGGCCAGGGGGAGCCGGTCGCGACGGGCCGGCGGAGGACGGTGCGCTCATCGGCTGCACGGTAGGACTCCCGAGCGCTCCGCGGGAGTCCCGCGGGCAGGATGGCGGGGTGCTGGTGCGCCGCGTCGTCGACCTCTCCCACCCCCTCGACGCCGGCACCCAGGTCTACCCGGGCGACCCGGTGCCCCGCCTGGCGCCGCACGCGGTGCTCGAGCGCGACGGGTACAACGTGCTCGCGGTGCACCTCGGCTCGCACAGCGGCACCCACGTCGACGCGCCGTACCACGTGCTCGACGACGGGGCCCGGCTCGACGAGCTCGACCTGTCGCTCTTCGTGGGGCCGGCGGTGGTGCTCGACGTCCGGGGCCTGCCCCCGGGGGCGGTGATCACGCCCGAGGTGCTCGGGCCCCTGCCCGCCCTCGAACCGATGGTGCTGCTGCACACCGGCTGGGACCGGCACTGGCGCACCGACGCCTACCTCGACCACCCGCACCTCGACCCGCGGGCGTGCCGCCGGCTGCTCGACGCCGGGGCGAGGGTCATCGGGCTGGACGCCCCGAACATCGACCGGACGCCGAGCCGCGACCTGGCCTGCCACCTGCTCGTCGCCCGCGCGGGCGGTGCGGTGGTCGAGAACCTGCGCGGCCTGGAGCAGCTGAGCGGCAGCCGCCCCTTCGTCTCGGTGCTGCCGATCGCCCTGGCCGGGGCGGACGGCGCCCCCGCCAGGGCGGTGGCCCTGGAGCTGGAGCCGGTCAGCCCGCCGGCAGGGTGAACCGCACCGTCGCGCCGCCGCCCGGGGTCTCGTCCACCCAGATCCGCCCGCCGTGGTGGGCGACGATGCGCTGGCAGGTGGCCAGGCCGATGCCGTGCCCGCGGTGGCCCGGGGACGCACCGGCGGTGGTGAACATCGTGAACACCGCGTCGCGCTGGCCGGCGGGCACGCCCGGCCCGTTGTCGGCGACGGCGAGCTCCCAGCCCGCCGCGGTGCGCTCGGCCGAGACCCGCACCCGGCACGGCCGGTCCGCCGTGCGGTGCTGGACGGCGTTGGCCAGCAGGTTCTGCACCAGCTGGCGCAGCAGCACGGGGTCGCCGGCGACCACGGGCAGGTCCACGGCCTCCACCTCGGCGCCGCCGCGGGCGATCGTCGTCGCCAGGTCGGCCCGGGCGAGCTCGACCACGGCCCGGGTGTCGACGCGCTGGTGGGCCACCACCGCGCCGCCGGCCCGGGCGTAGGCGAGCAGCGAGGAGATCAGCCCCTGCATCCGGGCCACGCTGGCCCGCGTGGTGGCGATCCACCCGCGAGCCCGCTCGTCGAGCTGGTCGCCGGCGTCGTCGGCGAGCAGCTCCAGGTAGCCCGCGACCACGCTCAGCGGCGCGGCGAGGTCGTGCCCCGCGATGCTCGCGAAGTGCTCGAGGTCGGCGTTGGAGCGCACCAGCTCGGCCCGCTGGGCCCGGTCGGCGGTGACGTCGGACATCACCACCACCGCGCCCAGCGACCGGCCGTCGGCCGCCACGAGCGCCCGCCCCGAGCACACCGCGAGGATCGGCGGGCGCCCGGGCACGGCGATGGCGATCTCCGCGTCCAGCACCTCGCCCTCGAGCAGGGCGCGCCGCAGGGGCACCCGCTCCAGGGAGAGCGGCGTGGTCCCGTCGGCCTCGTACAGGTCGAAGCGCCCCGGCGAGTCCGCCAGCGCGGCGTCGCCGTCGGGGTAGGCGCCGTGCCACTCCCGGGCCGCCCGGTTGAACAGGGTGAGCCGGCCCTGCGGGTCGCAGGCGACCACGGCGACGTCGGCGGTGTCGAGGACGGCGTCGGTGAACTCCTGGCGGGTCTCGGCCTCGGCCAGCAGCAGGTCGACCAGGGCCCGCTGCTCCTCGGTCTCCAGCGCCTGCAGCTCCAGGCGCCGGGCCTCCAGGTGCCGTTCGAGCAGCGCCACGAGCACCCGGGCCAGGTCGCGCAGCCCCGCCAGCTGCACCTCGCCGAGCCGGCGCGCGCTCTCGCCGAAGGCGCACAGGGTGCCCAGGGCGTGCCCCTCGGGGGTGACCAGCGGCACCGAGGCGTAGCTGCGCACGCGGGCGAGGCGGCCGTCGACCCAGGGGTTGGCGGCGAAGCGCGGGTCGGCCGCGGCGTCCTCGACGTGCACGGGCTCGCCGTCGACGAAGTGCACGGCGCACATGGAGTCGCTGCGCGCCGAGTCGGCGCCGGTGAAGCCCGCCGTGACCAGCTGGCACTGGCGGTCGCTGTCGATGAGGTTCAGCGTGGCCATCGGCAGGCCGGTGACGACGGTCGCCAGCCGCACGACGGCGTCCAGCTCCGGGTCGGCCGGGCGGTCCAGGAGCCGGTGCTCCAGCAGCGCCGCGACCCGCGCGCGCTCGGCCTCGTCGAGGCCGGGGCGGCTCTGGTGCTCGAGGGTGCTCACCGGGCCACCACCTCCGCCTGCTGGTCCGCTGGTCGTCGCTCGTCCGGCGCGGGCGCCAGTGCGTGCGCCAGGGGCAGCCGGACGGTCACGGTGGTGCCGCGGCCCTCCGCGGAGACCACGCGGAGCTCGCCGCCGTGGTGCTCGACGATGTTCCGCGCGATCATCAGGCCGAGCCCCGTGCCCTGCACGGCACCGCTGGTGGCGTTGCTGGCCCGGAAGAACCGGGAGAACACCGCGTCCTGCTCCGCGGCGGGGATGCCGATGCCGGTGTCGCTGACGGCGACCTCGAGCCAGCCGTCCGCCGCGCCGGCGCGCAGCGCCACCCGGCCCCCGGGGGGCGTGAACTTGACGGCGTTGGCCATCAGGTCGCCCAGGGCCCGCTGCAGCTGGGCGGCGTCCGCGCTGACCGCGACGCCGTCCTCCCCGGGCCGCACCTCCAGGGCCAGGCCCGCGGCGTCCGCCGCGGGGCGCGCCTGCTCGGCCACCCGGGCGAGGAGGTCGGCGACCACCACCTCCGAGCGCTCGACGCGGAAGGTGCGCGCCTCGATGCTGGAGAGGGTCAGCAGGTCCTCGATGAGCGCCCGCAGCCGCGCGGTGCACCGCTGCACCACGGCGAGCATGGTGTCGACGTCCTCGCTGACGGGGCCGGCGTCGCCGTCGCGGACCATCTCGACGTACCCGGAGATGCTGGTCAGCGGCGTCCTCAGCTCGTGCGACACCGCGGCCAGGAAGTCGGTCTTGCGGCGGTCGAGGTCGCGCAGCTGGGCCACGAGCAGCCGCTGCTGGCCGAGCAGCTCGCCCAGCACGACCGCGCGGCCGAGGTCGGCGGCCACCGCGGCCGCCAGGCCCACCTCGTGCCCCAGCCAGCGGCGGGGCCCCGAGGCGACGAGCAGGGTCAGCAGGCCCAGGGGGCGCGCGGCGGCGCCCACGGGCACCACGAGCGCGGCGCGGGCCCCGGTGCGGTCGGCGAGGGCGTCGGTGCCGGGGTTCTCGCCGCGGACCGCCGCCGTGTCCTCGACGGTGAACAGCCCGCCGTCGAGGTAGAGCCGGCGGGCGGCCTCGACGGTGGCGGCGTCGTCGAGCGCCGCCGTGGCGGCGGGGGGCAGCGGCGGCAGGTGCGGCAGGTGCCACTCGCGCTCGACGGCGACCAGGCGGTCCTCGCGCAGCGGGCGCAGGTAGGCGCGCTCGACGCCCAGGTGCTCACCGAGCCGGGCCAGCGCGTCGCCGACGGGGTCGCCCGCCACGAGCTCGTCGCGCACGGTGCGGCCGATCTCCACCGCCACCTCCCGCGAGGCCGCGGCGTCGGCGCGCTCGCGGCGCAGCCGGTCGCCCTCGTCGGCGAGGTCGTTGACGGTGCGCGCCATCAGGCGCACCTCGGAGGCGCCGCGCCGCGGGTCGGCGCGCGCGGCGCGCTCACCGGCGGTCAGCCGCTGGACGACCCCGGCCACCGCCACCAGGGGGGCGGCGAGCGCGCGGTGGGTGCGCCGGTGCACGACCACGACCACCACCAGCGCGAGCACCAGGGCGGTGGCGATGAGCAGGGTCGACGTCGCCCGGGTCGCGGTCTCCGCCTCCTCGGCGGCGGCCGCGGAGGCCCGGGCGCGCTCGGCGAGCGCGGCGTTGGCGGCGAGGAAGTCGTCGAAGGTGCGCTTGTGCCGCAGCGTGGCCTCCGGCCCGACGACCACCCCGCCCGGCTCCATCGCCGCCACCGGCACCGCGTAGGTCGTCAGCCAATCCTCGGCGACGGCCACCTGGCGGTCGACCAGCGCGCGCTCGACGTCGTCGTCCGCGGCCTCGCGGGCCGCCGCCGCGGCGGCGGGGAACGCGGCGCTGCCCACCTGGTAGGGCTCGAGGAACTCCGCGTCCAGCGCCAGCCGGTAGCCGCGCACGCCCGTCTCGGCGTCGGTCATCGCCTGGAGCATCGCCGTGTTCGCGTCGTCGAGGCGCTCGATCTGCACCTCGGCCGAGTGGGCTCGGCTCGTGGCGTGCAGGCCCAGCGCTCCTGCGGCGCTGACGAGGACGAGCAGGCCCACGAGCACCGCGAACGCGCCCGTCAGCGTGCCCGCGACCGACCATCCGCCCTCCGGCCGCAGCCGGGTGGTCCACCGTGTCGTCATCGCGCTCCCACCCCTGCTGCCGCCGCCTCGTCCGAGAAGCCCTCGCGCGTCATCACGCCCCACACCTGCTCGCTGCCGCGCCACGCCGCCCACAGCCCCTGCACCCGCCACCACGCCGTCAGCTGCCGGTAGCCGAGGTTCTCCACCACCGTGACCACCCCGGCGACGGCGAGGTCGCGCCAGCGGCCGTAGCGGTGGAAGGAGAACTCCTCCACGGCCAGGGCGGCCAGCGAGACCAGCACCGCGTAGGCGTAGGCGACGAGCAGGAAGGCCACGGCGGTGTCGACCCGCACCACGCCCAGCGCCAGGCCGAGGGGCACGACGATCGCGCCCACCAGCTCCAGGACGGGCGCGGCGAGCTCGAAGACCACGTAGTACGGCAGCGCCACCAGGCCGATCCGGCCGTAGCGCGGGTTGCCGATCATCCGGCGGTGGCGCCAGAGCACCTCCCACAGCCCGCGGTGCCAGCGGCGCCGCTGGCTGGCCAGCACGCGGGCGGTGGAGGGCACCTCGGTCCAGGCGACGGGCTCGGCGACGAAGACCACCCGGTAGTCGCGGCGCTGGTCGCGCATCAGCCGGTGCACCTGCACGCACAGCTCGAAGTCCTCGCCGATGCAGTCGGGGTCCAGGCCCCCGACCTCGACGACGACGTCGCGGCGGTAGAGGCCGAACGCCCCGGAGATCAGCACCAGCGAGCCCAGCCGCGACCACCCCGTGCGCCCGAGCAGGAACGCGCGCAGGTACTCGACGACCTGGATCCGCGCGAGCCACCCGGTGGGCATCCGCGCCTCGACCACGCGGCCGGCCACCACCCGGCAGCCGTTGGCGGCGCGCACCACCCCGCCGGTGGCGACCACGCGCAGCGGGTCGTCGGCGAAGGGCTTGGCCACGGTGAGCAGGGCGTCGGGGTCGAGGATGGAGTCGGCGTCGACGAAGCAGACCAGGTCGTGGCGGGCGGCGTTGACGCCCACGTTCAGGGCGTCGGAGCGCCCGGAGTTCTCCGTGCGCACCACCAGCAGCGGCGTGCGCCCGTCGCGGGGGGCGTGCACCGACAGCACCCGGCCCCGGGTGGGCACGGCCTGCGGGATCGGGCGCGAGACCTCGACCAGGTCGTGGGCGGCGGCGAGCACGGCGAACGTGCCGTCGGTGGAGCCGTCGTCGACCACGACGACCTCGTGCACGGGGTAGCGCAGGGCCAGCAGCGCGCTGACCGAGGCGACGATGCCCGCGGCCTCGTTGTAGGCGGGCACGAGCACCGAGACCGGCAGGGTCAGCGGCGAGGCGAGGGTCTCGTCGAAGCCGGCGAACGGGATGCGGCGCAGGTGCCGGGCGAACTCCATCGCCGCCAGGCAGATCAGCACCAGGTAGCTGGTGTTGATGAGGAGGAAGTAGACGAGCACCGGCCAGGCGGTGACGTCGAGCCAGGTGGTGACGGCGTCGGCCAGCGGGCCGTCGACCAGCGGGCCGTCGACCAGCGCGGGGCTCACGGCGCCACCCCCACGAGGGCGGGGGCCGGCGCGGCCAGCGGGCCGGGGGTCGCGGCGGTGCGGCCGCCGAGCGCGGTGGTGGCCGCGGCGGAGACCC
>CADCUY010000116.1 GCA_902806005.1 uncultured Quadrisphaera sp.
AGGGCCTGGCGCAGCGGCGGCACGACCACGCCCTCGGCGGCCATCCGCCGCCGGACGCGGCGCCGGGCGACGAGGATCCCCACCACGCCCACGGCCCACACGGGGTACTGGGCGCTGAACGCGGCCCGGAACCCGTCGAGGTCGTACGCGCCGCCGGACAGGTCGAGCACCACGCCGACGGCCATCACCACCACCAGGGAAGCGGCGAAGCCGCCGATGTTCACCAGGCCGCTCGCGGTGCCCAGGCGCTGCGCGGGGTTGTAGGTGCGGGCGTAGTCCAGGCCCACCAGGGAGCCGGGGCCGCCGGTGGCCAGGGCGAGCACCAGCACGACCAGCAGCCACACCGGCGCCGGGCCGGGCAGGGCCAGCACCGCCGTCCAGCCGGCGACGTTGAGCCCGACGGTGCCCAGCACCAGCCAGGAGCGGCGCAGCGGGTGGCGGCCGGCCATCAGGCCGAGCACCGGGCCCGCGGCGGCCCCGGCGACCACGTAGGTGGTGAGCAGGGCGCTGGCGGTGGCCGGGCGCAGGCCCTGCGCGGAGACCAGGAACGGGTAGCCCCAGGTGAGCGAGAACACCGTGCCCGGGAACTGGGTGGTCAGGTGCGTCCACAGCCCGAGCCGGGTGCCGGGGTGGCGCCAGGCGGACGCCAGGTCGTCGCGCACCCGGCCCAGCGACATCGCCGGGCCCCGGTGCCAGCGCACCCCGGGGGCGTCGCGGACGCCCGCCGCCACGAGCACGGCCACCAGGGCGCCGGTGCCGGCCGCGGCGAGGAACGCCGCCGTCCACCCCGGCCCGGTCAGCAGGGCGACCAGCGGCACCGCGGAGAGCACCTGCCCCGCCTGGCCGACGATGCCGGTCAGCTGGGTGACCAGCGGCACCCGGGAGGGCGGGAACCACGCGGCGACCAGGCGCAGCACGCTGACGAAGGTCAGCGCGTCGCCCGCCCCCACCAGCACCCGGCCCAGGACGGCGAGGGGCACGGTCGCGGCGAGGGCCAGGACCAGCTGCCCCGCGGCCATCACCAGCGCCCCGGCGGCCAGCAGCCGCCGCGACCCGAAGCGGTCGAGCAGGATCCCCGCGGGCACCTGCAGGCCCGCGTAGACCGCCAGCTGCAGCACGGTGAACGCGGAGAGGGCGCTGGCCGTGGCGCCGAACCGCTCGGTGGCCTCCAGGCCGGCGACCCCGAGCGAGGTGCGCTGGAGCACCGCGGTCACGTAGGCACCCGCCCCGAGCGACCAGACCGCCCAGGCCCGGGCGCCCGGGCCGCGCTCCCGGGGCGGCGGCGGGGGGACGGTCATGGCCCCGCCATCATCGCTGGGTCAGCAGGCCACCTCGAACCAGACCGCCTTGCCGATCTCGCGGTCGTCCACGCCCCAGGACGAGGCCAGCAGGTCGATGATCGCCAGGCCCCGCCCGTCCAGGGCCGCCTCGTCGGCGCGCACCCGCACGGGGCGCCGCGAGTTGTCGTCGCCCACCTCCACCCGCACCCGGCACGGCCAGGCGCGCACGGTGAGCCGCACGTCGCTGCGGCCGTGGATCACCGCGTTCGTCACCACCTCGCTGACCAGCAGCTCCGCCACCTCCGTGGCGACGCGGTCCAGCCGCGCCGACCGGCACTCCGCCACCACGAGCCGGCGGGCCGCACCGGCGGCGGTGGCGTCGCAGGGCAGGCGGGCGTCGCAGTGCTCCGCGGTGGCGAGGCCCCCGGCGGTGGGACCTGCGGTGTGGCTGTTGCTCATGCGGGAACTGTGGCAGCCCAGCGGGAGGTGTCGACGACACGACGCGAACGGCGTGAACATCTGTCGGTGCGGGTGCCCGGGGCTCCCGGCAGGAGCCGTGCCGGGGGTCCGGGGCTCACGGGCGAGCCCCAGAGGTCCCGGCGGCTCAGGCCACGGCGTACGTGAGGCAGTTGGCCGCGGAGCCACCGGCGGCAGAGCCGGCGCCCACGCGCACCGACGGCGCGGTGCACTCGAGGTCGGTGTTGTGCACGCAGTCGAGGCGCTGGCAGGCCCCCACCTGGGCCACGACCTTGTCGAGCCCGCCCTTGGCGCCGAGCGGGATGAAGGTGCCGCAGTCGGCGCTGCCGTCGGAGCCGGCGACCGTGATCGCGAAGGCGTGGCAGCCGTCGTGGTTGTACGAGCAGCCGGCGACGGTGCACTCGCTGACGGCGGGCATCTCGAGGGTGGCCATGGTGTCCTCCTGCGGGCTGGCGGGCGGCCCGGGAGCGGGCCGGTCACCGCACGGTAGGCAGCGCTGGCACGGCCCGCCAGCGAGCGGGACCTGCGCGGATTCCGCGCCGTGGCCGCCGCGATTGCGCTGAGGTGAGGCTGTCCTCAGCACCCGGTGGCGCCGGGGGGCGGCCCGTGCGGGCCGCCCCGCCGGCGTCAGCCGCGGGAGGTGGTGCGGGCCTGCCCGGGCACGCGCCCGGTGCTGGAGGGCGCCGCGCCGGCTGTGCCGCCGGAGGTGGAGGAGTAGACCAGCCCGGAGCCGCCGGAGCGCCCGACGGCGCCGC
>CADCUY010000117.1 GCA_902806005.1 uncultured Quadrisphaera sp.
TGGCCAACCAGCGCGAGACGACGATGGTCTGGGACCGCCGCACGGGCGAGCCGCTGCACCACGCGATCGTCTGGCAGGACACCCGCACCGACCACATCGCCGCCGCCCTCGACCGCGACGGCCGGGGCGCCGTCATCCGGCACCGGGCCGGCCTGCCCCCGGCCACCTACTTCGCGGGCGGCAAGCTGCAGTGGCTGCTGGAGGAGGTGGACGGCCTGCGCGAGCTGGCCGAGGCCGGGCACGCGCTCGCCGGCACCACCGACAGCTGGCTGCTGTGGAACCTCACCGGCGGCGTCGACGGCGGGCGGCACGTCACCGACGTCACCAACGCCAGCCGCACGATGATGATGGACCTCGAGACCCTGGACTGGGACGACGAGCTCATCTCCTTCTTCGGGGTGCCGCGGGCGATGCTGCCCGAGATCCGGCCCTCGTCCTCGCCCGAGGCCTACGGCCGCACCCGGGCGGACGGGCCCTTCGGCGGCGAGGTCGTCATCGGCGGCGTGCTCGGCGACCAGCAGGCGGCCATGGTCGGGCAGGTCTGCCTGGCCGCGGGGGAGGCGAAGAACACCTACGGCACCGGCAACTTCCTGCTGCTCAACACCGGGGAGGAGCTCACCCGCTCCGAGAACGGCCTGCTCACCACGGTCTGCTACCAGTTCGGCGACGCGAAGCCGGTGTACGCCCTCGAGGGCTCGATCGCGGTCACCGGCTCCGCGGTGCAGTGGCTGCGCGACCAGCTGGGCGTCATCCGCGGCGCCGAGGACTCCGAGAAGCTGGCCCGGCAGGTCGAGGACGCCGCCGGCTGCTACTTCGTCCCCGCCTTCTCCGGGCTGTTCGCCCCGTACTGGCGCTCCGACGCCCGCGGCGCGATCGTCGGGCTGTCCCGCTTCCACACCAGCGCGCACATCGCCCGGGCCACGCTGGAGGCGATCTGCTACCAGTCCTGCGACGTCGTCGCGGCCATGGAGAAGGACTCCGGGGTGCACCTGGAGGTGCTCAAGGTCGACGGCGGGGTGACGGCCAACGACCTCTGCATGCAGATCCAGGCCGACACCCTGGGCGTCGACGTCAGCCGGCCGGTGGTCGCCGAGACCACCGCCCTCGGGGCGGCCTACGCGGCCGGCCTGGCCGTCGGCTTCTGGGCCTCCGCCGACGACCTGCGCGCCAACTGGCACGAGGACCGGCGCTGGTCCTCGACCGTCGGGGACGAGCAGCGGCGGGCGGGCCACGTGGGCTGGCGCAAGGCCGTCGAGCGCACACTGGACTGGGTCGAGGTGTAGCCCCGACCCGTCCCCGTCTCCCCCCGCGCCCCGTCCCGAGAGGCCCCACCCGTGCTGTCCACGACCGCCCCGCTCAGCCCGTCCGCCCGTGCCGCGGCCCTCGACCGGCTCGCCGCCGAGGAGCTCGACGTGCTGGTCATCGGAGCCGGCGTCACCGGTGCGGGCGCCGCGCTCGACGCCGTCACCCGGGGCCTGCGGGTGGGGCTGGTCGAGGCGCGCGACTTCGCCGCCGGCACCTCCAGCCGCTCCACCAAGCTGTTCCACGGCGGGCTGCGCTACCTCGAGCAGCTGAACTTCGCCCTGGTCTTCGAGGCGCTCAAGGAGCGCTCGCTGGCGCTCAACCGGATCAGCCCGCACCTGGCGCACCCGGTGCCCTTCATCTACCCGCTGCGCCGGCGGGGGTTCGACCGGCTCTACGCCGGCCTCGGCATCGGGGTCTACGACGTGATGGGCGCGGGCCGCGGGGTGCCGCACCGCGTGCGCCACCACGGCCGCAAGAAGACCCTGGAGCTCTTCCCCTCCGCCAGCCGCGACGCCCTGGTCGGCTCGATCGAGTTCTACGAGGGCCAGGTGGACGACGCCCGGCACACGATGATGCTGGCCCGCACGGCGGCCCAGTACGGGGCGGCCGTGGCCACCAGCACCCGCGTCGTCGGCTTCCTGCGCGAGGAGGACCGGGTGGCCGGCGTCCGGGTCCGCGACCTGGAGTCGGGACGGGAGATCGAGGTCCGGGCGCGGCAGACCATCAACGCCACCGGGGTCTGGATCGCCGAGCTCAACGAGATGCTGGGCGGCCGCGCCCCCTTCACCGTGCGCGCCTCCAAGGGCGTCCACCTCGTCGTGCCGCGCAACCGGATCAACGCCCGCACCGGGCTGATCACCCGGACCGAGAAGAGCCTGCTGTTCATCGTCCCCTGGGGCGCGCACTGGATCGTGGGCACCACCGACACCGACTGGCAGCTCGACCGGGCCCACCCGGCGGCCAGCCAGGCCGACATCGACTACCTCCTCGGCCACGCCAACGCCCTGCTCGCCGACAAGCTGACCCGCGACGACGTCGTCGGCGTCTACGCGGGCCTGCGCCCCCTGCTGGCCGGGGAGTCGGACTCGACCTCCAAGCTGTCCCGCGAGCACGCCGTCGCCTCCCCCGTCCGGGGCCTGGTGATGATCGCCGGCGGGAAGTACACGACCTACCGGGTGATGGCCGCCGACGCCGTCGACGCCGCG
>CADCUY010000118.1 GCA_902806005.1 uncultured Quadrisphaera sp.
CGCTGGTGCCCTCCGGCCCGCGCGGCGCCGCCCCGGTACCGTCGTCGCCGTGAGCCCGGACCCGAGCCCGGACCCGCGCGAGCCGCAGGGCGCTGCGCCGACCGCGCGGCTGCAGCGCAGCCCCCGGTTCACCGTCTTCATCGTCACGGGCATCGTGGTCGCGGTGCTGGCGGCCGCCGTGGTCACCCTGGTCTTCGGGCGCTCCGGCGGGCGCGACGGCGTCGACTACGGCCTCGGCGCCGTGTTCGGCTACCTCGCGGTGCTCCTCGGCCTCATCGGGGCGATCCTCGGCGGGCTGGTCGCCGTCGTCGTCGCCCGCCGCCTGGAGCGCCGGGCCGCCCGCAGCGGCGACCGGGGCACCCCGCCGCCCCGGTAGCCTGATCGTCGTGGCCCGCGCGGACGGACGGCTCAACCACGACCTCATGCCCGGCGAGAAGGGGCCCCAGGACGCCTGCGGGGTCTTCGGCGTCTGGGCCCCCGACGAGGACGTCGCCCGGCTGACGTACTTCGGGCTCTACGCGCTGCAGCACCGCGGGCAGGAGTCCGCCGGCATCGCGGCGTCCAACGGCGCGCAGATCCTCGTCTACAAGGACATGGGCCTGGTCTCCCAGGTCTTCGACGAGGCCGCGCTGCAGGGCCTCGGCGGGCACGTCGCCATCGGCCACACCCGCTACTCCACGACCGGCGCCAGCCAGTGGCAGAACGCCCAGCCCACCCTCGGCGCCACCGCCGGGGGCACCGTGGCGCTGGCCCACAACGGCAACCTCACCAACACCGCGGAGCTGCGGCACCTGGTGGGCGAGCGGTACGGGGCCGGGGCCGGGGCCGTCGGCGAGGCCGCGCAGGGCAACACCACCGACACCGCGCTGGTCACCGCGCTGCTCGCCGGCGACCCCGACCGCACCCTGGAGGCGACGGCCCTGGAGGTGCTGCCGCACCTGCGGGGCGCGTTCAGCTTCGTGTTCATGGACGAGACCACCCTGTACGCCGCGCGCGACCCCCACGGGGTGCGCCCGCTGGTGCTCGGCCGGCTCGAGAACGGGTGGGTCGTCGCCTCGGAGACCGCGGCCCTCGACATCGTCGGCGCCTCGGTGGTGCGCGAGGTGGAGCCGGGCGAGCTGGTGGCGATCGACGCCGACGGGCTGCGCCGCTCGCGCTTCGCCCCGGCCACGCCGTCGGGGTGCGTCTTCGAGTACGTCTACCTGGCCCGTCCCGACACCACGATCAACGGCCGCGGCGTGCACGCCGCCCGGGTGGAGATGGGGCGGCGGCTCGCGCAGGAGCACCCCGTCGAGGCCGACCTGGTCATCCCCACCCCGGAGTCCGGCACCCCGGCGGCGATCGGCTACGCCGCGGCGTCCGGCATCCCCTACGGCCAGGGGCTGGTGAAGAACAGCTACGTCGGGCGCACGTTCATCCAGCCGAACCAGACCATCCGCCAGCTCGGCATCCGGCTCAAGCTCAACCCGCTGCGCGAGGTCATCGCCGGCAAGCGGCTGGTCGTCGTCGACGACTCGATCGTGCGCGGCAACACCCAGCGGGCGCTGGTGCGGATGCTGCGCGAGGCCGGGGCAGCCGAGGTGCACGTGCGCATCTCCTCGCCGCCGGTGCGCTGGCCGTGCTTCTACGGCATCGACTTCGCCACCCGCGCCGAGCTGATCGCCTCCGGGCTGGCCGTGGACGAGGTGCGCGCCTCGCTCGGCGCCGACAGCCTCGGGCACATCTCCACCGAGGGCATGATCGAGGCCACGGAGCAGCCGGCAGCCGCGCTGTGCACGGCCTGCTTCACCGGCAGCTACCCCGCGGGGCTGCCCGACGACGTCCGGCTGCTCGGGCACCCCGGCGCGGGTGGCGGTGCGCCGGGCGACGTCGCGGGGCAGACGAGCATCGACCTGCCCCTGGTCCTGCGGTGACCACGGGCGCCACGAGCCCCGGCACCACCTACGCCTCCGCAGGGGTCGACGTCCGCGCCGGCGACCTGGCGGTCGCGATGATGCGCGAGGCCGTCACCGCGACCCACGGGCCGCAGGTGCTCGGCGGCACGGGCGGCTTCGCGGGCCTGTTCGACGCCAGCGCCCTGCTGCGCCACCGCCGCCCCCTGCTGGCGACGTCGACCGACGGGGTGGGCACCAAGCTCGCCGTCGCCCGGGCGATGGACCGCCACGACACCGTCGGCCAGGACCTCGTGGCGATGGTCGTCGACGACCTCGTCGTCTGCGGCGCGGAGCCGCTGTTCATGACCGACTACCTCGCGGTCGGGACGGTGGTGCCCGAGCGGGTGGCGGCGATCGTCGGCGGGGTGGCCCGCGCGTGCGCCGCGGTGGGCTGCGCCCTGGTCGGCGGCGAGACCGCCGAGCACCCCGGCCTGCTCGGCCCGGACGAGTACGACCTCGCCGGCGCTGCCACCGGGGTGGTCGAGGCCGACGACCTGCTCGGCCCGGCCCGGGTGCGCGAGGGCGACGCGGTGCTCGCGCTGGCGTCGTCCGGGCTGCACAGCAACGGCTACTCCCTGGTGCGCCGGGTGGTCGCCGACGCCGGGTGGGCGCTGGACCGCCACGTGCCCGAGCTGGGGCGCGCGCTGGGCGAGGAGCTGCTGGAGCCGACGCGGCTGTACACCCGGGCCTGCCTGGCGCTGGCGCGCACGCCGGCGTGCGGCGTGCACGCGTTCTCGCACGTGACCGGTGGTGGGCTCGCGGCGAACCTGGCGCGGGTGCTGCCGGCGCACCTGGACGCCGTCGTCGACCGCTCCACCTGGTCACCCCCGCCGGTGTTCGGGCTCGTCGCCGCGCTGGGCCGGGTGCCCACGGAGGACCTCGAGGGCACCCTGAACCAGGGCGTGGGCATGCTCGCCCTCGTCGACCCGGACGGCGCGGACGCCGCCGTGGCCGCCCTCGCCGCCGACGGCGTGCCGGCGTGGGTCGCCGGCCGCGTCGTGGCAGGAGGCAGCACGGACGGCCTCGGCCCCGTGGTGCGCGGGGCCAAGGGCGTCGACGGCGGTGGGGTGGCGCTCACCGGAGCTCACCCCGCCTGAGCGGCCGGGACCCGCCGCTCAGCCGGAGCGGCGCACCCAGTCGTCGTACGGGTCGTCGTCCGTGCCGTCCGCCTCCGGGACGATGGGGTCGGGACGAGCGGGGGCGTCGGCACGGCCACCGCCGTTGCCGCTGGCCCCGAGCTCTCGCTGCAGCTTCGCGTAGTCGGTCTCCGGGCTGTAGTACTTCAGCTCCCGGGCGACCTTCGTCTGCTTCGCCTTCTGACGGCCGCGCCCCATGGCGTCGACCCCCTCGTGTGTCGTGCCGGGCTCTGCCCTGGGGCGGCCCTCGGCGGTCGGCTTCTCAGAACGAGCACGATACATGCTCCGCAGGACCGGGCACCCACTGCCGTGCCACCCGCCACGCCGTCCGGCGGCCGTGATCACCCCACGACCACCCGTTCGGCGGTCCGGGACCAGCCGGAAGTGACATTCGTGTAGTTACAAGGATGACCCGCCCGGGCTATGGCCGGGCACACCGACCATTTGGGACGATCTCTCCAGGAGCGACCCTTCCCGCACCAGGTGGGTGGTGCGGGGCGTTCCCCCTCGAGGAGAGAACCATGACCGCATCGATCGCCAAGCCAGAGGTCCTCCTGACCCCGGCCGAGGTGGCCGCGCTCTTCCGCGTCGACCCCAAGACGGTCACGCGGTGGGCCAAGGCCGGCAAGCTCACGTCGATCCGCACGCTCGGCGGGCACCGCCGCTACCGCGAGTCGGAGGTCCAGCACCTGCTGGGCGGCGCCGGGGGGGCGCACGACGCCGTCTGAGCGACCAGCGTGGCGAGAGCCCCGTCCCCTGCGGGGGCGGGGCTCTCGTGCGTCCGGCACTCGACCCCGCGGGGGTCCCGATCCCTCTGAAGGGGTGTGGGCGCGGCCGGACGGCGCCGTCACCAGGATCCTGCGACAGCGACTCGCCGGTCCGGCGTCGTCGCCGCGGCGCCTGCGGCCTCAGCGGTCGGCGGTGGCCAGGAGGACGTCGTCGATCTGGCCGACGGCCTCGCGCAGGCCCTGGAGCATCCCCATGCCGAGCAGCTGGTCCATCGCCTCGGTCGAGGCGAACGACGAGCGGATGACCATGCGGGTGAGCCCGTCGCCGGCGTCGGCGATCTCCACCCGGGTGCGGGTGGTCGGCAGGTCCGCGCTCGGTGCGCCCTCGGCGTCCGCGAAGCCGTCGGTGAACTCCAGGCCGGTCGGCGGCTCGGCCGCGACGACGTCCCAGAAGCCGTGGAACCGCTCGCCCTCCGGGCCGGTCATGACGTAGGTGACCCTGCCGCCGGCCTCGAGGCGGTGGTCGACGACGGTCGCCGGGAAGGTCGGCGGCCCCCACCAGCGCTCGAGCTGGCGCGGGTCGGCCCACAGCTGCCAGACGCGCTCGGTGCTCGCCCGGTACTCCGCGGTGAGCGCAAGGGTGTGCGACACGCGGTCGGTGGTGACGTCGGTGACGGTCATGGTGCCTCCTCGGGGGTGCTGGCGAGGGTCTCGCCGAAGCGGTCGAGCCGGCCGCGCCAGAGGGCTTCCAGGTCCTCCAGGTGGCGGCGCGCCTCGCTGACGGTCGCGACGTCGGTGCTCACGAGCTGCTCGCGGCCCCGGCGGCGCTTGGTGATCAGCCCGGCCCGCTCGAGCGCGGCGACGTGCTTCTGCACGGCGGCGAAGCTCATGCGGTAGTGCCGGGCGAGGTCGCTGACCGAGTGCTCCCCCAGCGCGGCGCGGCGCAGGATGTCGCGCCGCGTGGGGTCGGCGAGGGCGGAGAAGACGCGGTCCGTCCGCTCCGCGGGCTCGCCCGACTCGAATACAACCACAAGGTTGTACGTTAGCGGCGGATGCCGTCCGGGGGAAGGGCCGGCAGCCGCTCAGAAGGCGGAGACCACCCGGGCGCGCTCGCGGCGCGCGAGGGCGCCGACCAGTGCCGACTGCCCGTGGCGGTGCTCGGCCAGGCGGCCCAGCAGGTCGCGCACCGGCCCGAAGACCTCCGGGGGGAAGGCCGGCGTCGGGACGCCGGTGCTCACCGCGAGGTCGTCGCTGTGGACGACGACCTCCAGCAGCCGGGTCAGCAGGAAGTCGTCGCGGTGCAGGGCCCAGCCCTGCCAGGGGAGGCCGACCACGGGTCGCGCCGCGCCCGTGGTCAGCAGCGTCTGCACCCTCGCCAGCGCGTCGGCGGTGCGCTCCAGCAGGGCGCCGTGGCCGAGGGCGGCGTCCGCGTCGTCCGCGCTCCGGTCGTTGACCGGGTCGTCGGGCGACGTCGACGTCACCCACGCGGCGCGGTGGTAGTGGGCGTCGGCGGAGCCCAGGGGAGCCAGGTCCGTCGCCACCGGGAGCAGGTCGGCGGCGCGCACCGCCTGGCGCCCGAGGTGGCAGGCCAGCGCCCCCACCGACATCGCGGGCAGCGCGCTCGCCGACGACCATGCGTCGGCGACCGCGGGGCTGGCCAGCAGCTCCAGCGCGATCGCTCCCGCGGTGGTGAAGGGGGCGTCCATGCGGTCGACGTCCTCGTGCACGCGCCGATCCTGCCAGGACGCGCCGCGTCGGTCCTCGCCTCCGCGCGGCCCGGCGGCCACGCTGCAGGGTGCGCCGTCCCTCGCCGCCCGCGACCCCGGGAGCCCGTCATGCCGCCCAGCGAGCCACCACCCCTGTTCGCCACCGGCGTCGCCGCGCTGTTCCTGAGCCTGGTCGTCGCCCTGCTGTCGGCGGAGGGCGGCGGGTCCGACGCCAGGTGGGTCGCCGTCGCCTGGCTGCAGTCCGTCTCGTACGCCGTCGGCCTGGTCTGCCTGGCCGGCCACGTCCTGTGGCGGGTCCTGGACCACGTCGCCGCGAGCGCGCGTGCCCGGGAGGGCGACGACGCCCTCCCGCTGGAGCCGTGAGGGCGCAGCTCCGACATGCTGGGCGCGCCCGGCGGCGACCGCGCCGCTGGCCCGACCGGAGGAGTGCTGGATGACCGCCCCCCTGGACCTGCTCGGCCTGCGGACCGTGATCTACCCCGCCCCCGACCTGGCGGCGGCGCGGGCGTGGTGGGTCGAGCTGCTCGGCGTCGAGCCGTACTTCGACGAGGACTTCTACGTCGGCTTCACCGTCGCCGGCTACGAGCTCGCGCTGTGGCCCGCCGCCGACCCCGCAGACGGGGCGCTGACGTACTGGGGCGTGCGCGACGTGCCCGCCGCGGTGGAGCGCGCGGTCGCCGCCGGGGCCACCGTGCACACCCCGCCGCAGGAGGTGGGCGGCGGCATCGTCACCGCGCTGACCCGCACCCCGGGCGGGGTGCTGCTGGGCCTGATCGACAACCCGCACTTCCGGCTGCCCGAGCAGCCGTAGCCCCGTCGTCAGGACGTGTCTAGGCGGAGGTGGTCTCGTGCGCCGGGTGGGCCTTGCGCCGGTGGAGGGTGACGCTCAGGACCGCGACGGCCACCGCGCCGACGACCAGGCCGATGACCGCGCTGGAGGCGGTGTTGACCAGCCAGGCCATGACGGAGCCGAAGGCCCCGGTCGCGGCCGCGACCGCTTCCTCCCAGTGGTGCACGGTGTCGTAGAGGACGGTCAGCCCGAGCTCCTCGGTGCCCACCAGGAGGATGTGCCCCCCGACCCAGAGCATGGCGGCGGTCCCCACGACGGTGAGCACGGTCAGCAGCCGGGGCATCGCCTGGACGAGCCCTCGCCCGAGCCGGGCCACGCCCCCGTTCGAGGTCTCCGCCAGGCGCAGCCCGACGTCGTCCATCTTCACGATGAGCCCGACGACGCCGTAGACCAGCGCGGTGATGCCGAGCGCGACGACGACGAGGATGATCGCGCGGGAGACGAAGGGCTGGTCGGCCACCTCGTTCAGGGAGATCACCATGATCTCCGCCGAGAGGATGAAGTCGGTGCGCACGGCCCCGGAGACGACGGTGTCCTCGTCGGGGAGCGCGTCCGCGTCGGCGGCGTGGGCGTGGTGGCCGCTGATCCTGCCCCACACCTTGTGGGCGCCCTCGTAGCAGAGGTAGACGCCGCCGAGCATGAGGATCGGGGTCAGCAGCACGGGCAGGAACTGGCTGAGCAGCAGCACCGCGGGCAGCAGGATGAGCAGCTTGTTGCGCAGCGACCCGAGGGCGATGCGCTTGATGATCGGCAGCTCGCGCTGGGCGGCCAGGCCGCGCACGTACTGCGGCGTGACGGCCGCGTCGTCGACCACCACGCCGGCGGCCTTCGCGCTCGCCCGCGCGGCGGCGGCCCCGATGTCGTCGACGGAGGCGGCGGCGGCGCGGGCCAGCACGGCCACGTCGTCGAGCAGGGCCACGAGACCACTCACGGGCGACCTTCCACGGTGCAGGGGCGGACCAGGAGCGTACCGGGGGGCGGGAGGAGCGCACTCCCTCGAGAGCCGGGCGCTCAGTGGCCGTGACGGCGACCGGGAGGACGGCCGGCGGCCTGCGCGCCGGTCGACCTCATCCGCTCGCCCCGGCGGGACGGGTCATCGGCAGGTGACGCCGGTGACGCGCCACTGGTCGAGGGTGCTGCGCTGGACGGTGACCTCCCAGCCGCTGTTGACCCTGAGCACCTCGTCCTCGAAGGGTGAGGGCTCGTAGGCCCACCCGGTGCGCGGTGCGCCCTCCTCGGGTCCGGTGTCGGTGGTGGGGTCGGAGGCCAGCCACTCCTCGAAGGCGGTGTCGGCGTCCGCGGCGCCGGTGGAGTCGGGGACCGTGTCGGTGACCCAGTTGCGGGTGCACGGCGGTGGCACCAGGGCGCGCAGCTCGGCGACGGTGTCGACGCCCAGGTCGTTGCGCGGGCTGACCGGCACGAGCGCTCCGTCGTCAGCGACCTGCCAGGCGGCCTGCTCGTCGTTGAGCTGGCTCAGCGGGATCCCCGGCCCGTACGCCGAGAGGGCCAGGACGTAGTCGGTGGCGGGTCCGGTGGGCAGCGGCCGGGTGGTGCACTGGGCTTGGTTCACCTCGAGCACCTCTCCCACCTCGACGTCGCCCTTGACCACCTCGGTGACGCGCACGGTCAGGGCGGTGGACGGGATCGGGGGGATCGCCGCGACCTCCTCCGGCGGCACACCGGCCTGCGGGTCGACCGCCGGGTCGCTGCCGCTGGCGGGCAGCGGGTACGAGTCGTAGTCCCGCGAGCTCGTGGCCGTGCCGCGGACGACCACGTCGGCCCGGGCCACGAGCTCGGCGGCGTCGGCGTACCGGGGGTAGTCCGCCATGCACGTGGGCTCCACCTCGGGGATCTCCGCCACCGGTGCCGCACCGGCACCGCCGGGGGCTGAGGCGGCCGGTGCCGGCCCGGCCCGCCCGGGCGCCTGACCGCAGCCGGCCAGCAGCACCAGGCCCGCGACCGCAGCCGCGACCACGGCCGGACGCCCCTGCGGCGCTGATTCGTCGTGCCGTCGCGCACGAACCCGTCGACCCCGCACCACAGC
>CADCUY010000119.1 GCA_902806005.1 uncultured Quadrisphaera sp.
GAGCCCACCGCGGGCCGCCCCGCCGCGCCGGTGCCGTCGCGCTCGGCCGCGGCGCGCTCGAGCACCAGGTCGGCGAGGCCGGCCACGAAGGCCCGCGCGGTGCCCGCCGTGGCCGCCCGGGCCATGGGCAGCCCCACCCGGGCCGCGGTCTCGGCGGCCTCGGTGTCGAGGTCGTAGCCGACCTCCATGTGGTCGCTGATGAAGCCGATGGGCGCGACGACGACGCCGGTGGCCCCCTCGGCGGCCAGGGCCTCGAGGTGGTCGTTGACGTCGGGCTCCAGCCACGGCTGGGTCGGCGGCCCGGAGCGCGAGCAGTACACCAGCGCCGAGGGCAGCGCCCGCCCGGTGCGCTCGGCCACCCGGGCGGTCACCTCCTCGACCACCGAGCGGTGCTGGCGCTCGTAGGCCCCGCCCTGCGGCCCGGCGGTCTGCGCCATGGCGGTCGGGATGGAGTGGGTGACGAAGACCAGCCGGGCGTCCTGCCGGGCCGGCTCGGGCAGCTCCTCGAGCGCCGCGAGGACCGCGTCCGTGTTGGCGTCGACGAACCCGGGGTGGTTGAAGTAGTGCCGCACCTTGTCGGCGGCCATCGCGCGGCCCTCGGCGGCCAGGGCCACCAGCGAGGCGGCGACGTCCTCGCGGTACTGGCGGCACCCCGAGTAGGAGGCGTAGGCGCTGGTGGTGAGCACCAGCACGCGGCGGGCGCCGCCGTCGTGGGCGGCGCGCACCGCGTCGGTCAGGTACGGCTCCCAGTTGCGGTTGCCCCACACCACCGGCAGGTCACCGGCGCCGCGCGCGGCCAGCTCGGCGCGCAGGGCGTCGAGCAGCGCGAGGTTCTGGCCGTTGATCGGGCTGCGCCCGCCGACGGCGAAGTAGTGCTCGCCCACCTCCACCAGGCGCTCGCGGGGGATGCCGCGGCCGCGGGTGACGTTCTCGAGGAAGGGCACCACGTCGTCGGGGCCCTCGGGGCCGCCGAAGGAGAGCAGCACCAGGGCGTCGTACGGGTCGGTGGGACGCACGGCGCGCCTGATGTCGGTCTGGGGTCCGTTCACGGCCCCATCGTGCCAAGATGGCCGCGACCGCGCGTGGCCGGGCCACCCGGCGCGCGGGCGCCCGACCGGGGAGGGCAGTCCCGGTGTCCGACCAGGAGGGAGCACCGTGAGCGACTCCGCTGGCGAGGGCTCCGCCCGGACCCGACCGCCGCACGACGGGCCGCAGGTGCTGCGGGTCACCGGCACGATCGGCGCGGGCGAGCCGCTGCCCTCCGGCAGCCCCGACGACGACGCCGCGGACGGCGGGCCGCGCGCGAGCGGCCCGGTGCTGGTGCTGGTCTCCAGCGGCGGCACCACCTTCCACCTGCCCGTCGACGGCACGCTGCGCGCGGCGCTGCGCCAGGCCAGCACGACGCCGGTGCCCGCCGGCCGGGCCGCCGCCCCCGAGCCGCCGCTGCGCCCCAAGGACATCCAGACCCGCATCCGCGCCGGCGAGAGCGCGCAGGAGCTCGCCGAGTCCTCCGGCGCCCCCCTGGTGCAGATCGAGCGGTACGCCGGCCCGGTGCTCGCCGAGCGGGCCCACGTCGCCGCGGTCGCGCGCGCCACGGTGGTGCGCACCAGTCGCTCGCGCCCGACGCTGGAGGACCTGGTGCGCCACCGCCTGGCCTCGCGCGGCGTCGCGCTCGGCTCGGTGGAGTGGGACGCCTGGCGCCGCGGCGAGCACGGCTGGGCGCTGCAGGTCTCCTTCCGGGCGGGCACCCGCGACCGGCTGGCGCAGTGGGCCTACGACCCCGACGGCGAGAGCGTCGAGCCGCTGGACGACGAGGCGCGCTGGCTCAGCGCCTCGCACGAGGCCGACTCCCCCGGCGCCGGCCGGCGGCTCTCGGCGGTGCGGGTCTTCGACGTCGAGAGCGACGGCGGCGTCCGCGAGGTGCCGGTGGTGCCCGGCCCGCCGCTGATCGGCGACACCGGCCAGATCACCGGCCCGCTGACCGGCCTCGGCGCCGCGACCGGCTCGATCACCGGGCTGGGGAGCGGTCCGACGACGGGCTCGACGCCCTCGGCGCCGGGCTCCGACGACGAGGCCTCCGGCCCCGCCTCGTCGTGGACGGTGCCCGACCACGACGAGGTCGCCGCCCGCACGATGGACCTGCTCGACGCCCTGAGCGACCGCCGCGGGCGCCGCCAGCCGGTGCCCGACCTGGGGCCGGACGGCGGCTGGGACGAGGAGGACGAGGACGACGACCTCGTCGACGCCCTGCTGGACGACCTTCCCGGCTCGCACGCCCGCCCGGGCGACCTCGAGGGCGACGGGCTGCCGGTCTTCGGCTCGCTGCCGCTGACCCCCCTGCTCGAGCCGCACCTGCGCGCCGTGCCCGCGCCCGACCCCGCCGAGGGCGGGGGCCCGGCCTGGGGCGAGGACGACGCCTCGGCCGGCGACCGCGACGAGCCGCAGGGCGACCGGTCCTGGGGCCAGGCCGCCCGGCGCGGCGCCGGCGAGCCGGACC
>CADCUY010000120.1 GCA_902806005.1 uncultured Quadrisphaera sp.
TCGAGGGGGTGCGCAGCGCGGGCACCGCGTGCGCGTGGCGCAGCTGCAGCAGCTGCACGGTCCACTCCACGTCGGCGAGGTGGCCCGGGCCGAGCTTCAGGTGCCGCTGCGGGTCGGTGCCCCGCGGCAGCCGCTCGGCCTCGACCCGGGCCTTGATCCGCCGCACCTCGCGCACCGTCGCCTCGCCCAGCCCTCCCTCGGGGTAGCGCACCGGGTCGACCAGGGCGGTGAACCGCTCGCCCAGGCCGGCGTCGCCGGCCACCGGGCGGGCGCGGAGCAGGGCCTGCGCCTCCCACGGCTCGGACCACCGCCGGTAGTACTCCGCGTACGAGGCCAGCGACCGGGCCAGCGGCCCGTTGCGGCCCTCGGGGCGCAGGGCCGCGTCCACCTCCAGGGGCACGCCCGGGCCGGAGGCCGCCAGCACGCGGCGCACCTCGGTGGCCACCGCGAGCGCCGCCTCCTGCGCCGCGCCCGGCGCCGCCCCGGGCAGCGGGTCGTGCACGAACAGCACGTCGGCGTCCGAGCCGTAGCCCATCTCCCCGCCCCCCAGGCGGCCCATGCCGACCACGGCCAGCGCCGTGGGCAGCGGGCCGCGCCCGGCCTGCTCCCAGCGCTCCGCGACGCGGCGGCGGGCCACCTCCAGGGCCGCGCCGAGCACCGCGTCGGTCGCGTCGGTCAGCGCCCGGCGCACGCCGGCGGGGTCGAGGACGCCGACGACGTCGGCCAGCGCGGTCCGCAGCAGCTCGCGGTCGCGCAGGCGCCGCACCAGGGCCGACCGGGCGTCGGGGTCCTGCTGCCGGGCCACCGCGGCCAGGGCGGCGGCGGTCAGCTCGCCGGCGCCGCGGGGCACCAGGTCGGCGTCGGTGCCGAGCCACCGGGTGGCCTCGGCGTCGCGCTCGAGCCCGGAGGCGACCAGGCGCGAGCTGGACGTCGCCAGCGCCATCCGCTGGGCGGCGGTGCCCTCGTCGCGCAGCATCTTCAGGTACCAGTGGGTGCCGCCGAGGCGCTCGCTGACCCGGCGGAAGGCGAGCAGCCCGGCGTCCGGGTCGGCCCCCTCGGCGAACCAGGTGAGCATCACCGGCAGGAGCTGGCGCTGGATCGCCGCGCGCCGGCTGACCCCGCTGGAGAGCGCGGCGATGTGCCGCAGCGCCCCGGCGGGGTCGCGGTAGCCCAGCCCGTCGAGCCGGTCGCGGGCCGCCTCGGGGCTCAGCCGCACCTCGTCGGTGGAGAGCGCGGCGACGGCCTCGAGCAGGGGGCGGTAGAACAGCCGCTCGTGCAGGCGGCGCACCCGCCGGCGCACGGTCGCGATCCGCTCCTCCAGGCCGGCCTGGCCCCCGGGCACCCCGGCCGCGCGGGCCAGCCAGCGCAGGTCGGAGCCCGCGGTGGGCAGCAGGTGGGTGCGGCGCAGCCGCCACAGCTGCAGCCGGTGCTCGAGCACCCGCAGGAACCGGTAGTCGGCGTCCAGCTGGCTGGCGTCGTGGCGGCCGACGTAGCCGTACGCGGCCAGCCGCTCCAGCGCGACCAGGGTGTTGCGCATGCGCAGCGCCGGCTGGGCCCGCCCGTGCACCAGCTGGAGCAGCTGCACGGAGAACTCCACGTCGCGCAGCCCCCCGGGCCCGAGCTTCAGCTGCCGGTCGCCCTCGGAGGGGGGCACGTGCTGCTCCACGCGGCGGCGCATGGCCCGGGTGTCGGCGACCATCCCCGGCCGCTCGGCGGCCGCCCACACCAGCGGGGCCACGGCCTCGGCGTACGCGCGGCCGAGGTCGGCGTCGCCGGCGGCGGGCCGGGCCTTCAGCAGCGCCTGGAACTCCCAGGTGCTCGCCCACCGCTGGTAGTACGCCAGGTGGCTCTCCAGGGTGCGCACCAGCGGCCCGTCGCGGCCCTCGGGGCGCAGGGCCGCGTCCACCGGCCACAGGGTGCCCTCGGCCGTGGTCGCCGAGCAGGCCAGCTGCAGCTGGGTGGCCAGCCTGCTGCCCGTGGCGGCGAGGGCGTGCTCGTCGACGCTCCCCTCGCCGTCCGCACCGCCCTCCCCCGCGGGGGCGACGACGTAGACGACGTCGACGTCGCTGACGTAGTTGAGCTCGGTGGCCCCGCACTTGCCCATCGCCACCACCGCCAGCCGCACCGCCTCGTGGCCGGGCACCGCCTCGCGGGCCAGGGCCAGCGCGGCCTCCAGCGCGGCGTCGGCGAGGTCGGCGAGGCGGTGGGTGACCACGTCGACCACCGCCACCGGGTCGGGCGCGGCCAGGTCGTCGGCGGCGACGGCCAGCAGGCGGCGGTAGTAGGCGCGGCGCAGGGCGTCGCGGCCCGCCGTCCGGTCGGCGCTGCGGGCCACCGGCACCGCGGCGCGGGGGTCGGCGCCCACGGCTCTCAGCAGCGCGTCGCGGGCGGCGTCGACGTCGTCGACGCCGGGCAGCACCGCCCGCCAGTGGTCGGGGTGGCGCACCAGGTGCTCGCCCAGGGCCACCGAGGCGCCCAGCACGGCCAGCAGGCGG
>CADCUY010000121.1 GCA_902806005.1 uncultured Quadrisphaera sp.
AGACCACCGCGGCCAGCGTCACGGCGCGCCCTGCGCGCGCCCCAGCAGGCGCGCGGCCACGGGCCGCACGTCGTGCTCGTGCTGCCACGCCGCGGCCCGGGCCCGCTGGCTCACCGCCTGCCGGGTCACGCCGAGCCGCTCGGCGGCCTGGGCCTGGGTGGCGCCGCCGACGAGCAGGTCGACCACCTCCCAGCCCGGTGCGGTGCGGCGGTCGACGAGGTCGGCGAGCAGCCGCAGCACCGCCTCCGCCTCGGCGGCGGCCGCGGCGTCGGCACCGCTGACCGCCACCCGTGTGGGCGCCGACTTGGCGCGCTCGACGGCGTCGCGGGCCAGCTCGAACGCCGGCCCGGCGCCCTCGCGGGTGCTGGCGGGCAGCGGCTCGCGGACCGCGCCGGCTCCCACGCCCACGCTCCAGTGCCCGTCGCGCACCAGGGCCAGGGCCACGTCGACCACCGTGTCGGCGTGGCCGACGACGGCCTGCACCTCGTCGCCGACGGTGCGCTCGAAGGGGCGCAGCACGGTGGCGCCGCGGAGCCGGGCCAGCACGTCGGGCACCCGGTCGCCCTCGGTGCGGCTGCCGCGCTGGTCGGCGGTCACCACGAACATCCGTCAAGCCTGCAGGCTGGATCGCTCTGAGTCAAGACTCAGACGTTGACAGTCACCGGCTGATCTCGACGTACGCCCCCGCCAGCAGCGACGGGTCGGGGCCCTCCAGGCGCCCGGGCCGCCCCACGTCGTCCAGCACCACGAACCGCAGCAGGTCGCCGCGGGTCTTCTTGTCGCGGCGCATCGCCTCCAGCAGCTGCGGCCACCGGTCGCCGCGGTAGGTCAGCGGCAGCCCGAGCGAGCCGAGCACGGCCCGGTGCCGGTCGACCACGGCCGGGTCCAGGCGCCCGGCGAGCTGGGCCAGCTCCGCGGCGTAGACCATGCCCACGCTCACCGCGGCGCCGTGGCGCCAGGCGTAGCGCTCCACGTGCTCCACCGCGTGGCCGAGGGTGTGCCCGTAGTTGAGGAACTCGCGCGGCCCGGCCTCGCGCAGGTCCCGGCCGACCACCTCGGCCTTCACCCGCACGGCGCGCTCGACCAGCTCGCGCACCAGGGGGCTCGCCGGGTCGCGGACGGCCCCCGACGCGCCCGTGGCGCCGTCCTCCTCGAGCAGCTCGAGGATCCGCGGGTCGGCGATGAAGCCGCACTTGACGACCTCGGCCATCCCGGAGAGGAGGTCGTTCACGGGCAGGGTGGCCAGCGTCCCGAGGTCGCACAGCACCCCGGCCGGCGGGTGGAAGGCCCCGACCAGGTTCTTGCCCTCGGCGGTGTTGATCCCGGTCTTCCCGCCGACCGCGGCGTCGACCATCGCCAGCAGGGTGGTGGGCACCTGCACCACGCGCACCCCGCGCAGCCAGGTGGCGGCGACGAACCCGGCGAGGTCGGTGACCGCGCCGCCCCCGACGCCGACCACCGCGTCGGTGCGGGTGAAGCCGGCCTGCCCGAGCACGCCCCAGCAGAACGCGGCGACCTGGGCGCTCTTGGCCTCCTCGCCGTCGGGCACCTCGGCGAGCAGCGCCTCGTAGCCGGCGGCCAGCAGGTCCTCGCGCACCGCCTCGCCGGTCGCGCGCAGCGCCCGGGGGTGCACCACGAGCACCCGCTGGGCGCGCTCGCCGAGCAGGGCGGGCAGCTCGCCGAGCAGCCCGGTGCCCACCAGCACCTCGTACGGGGCCCCGACGGCGCTGCCGGCGCCCTCGGCGCCGACGGGGATGCGGGTGGTGGCCTGCGAGGCGGCGGTGTCGACCACGCCCCGAGTCTAGGAGGGCCGCCGAGGCCGGCCGGAGTGCCGCACCTCACAGCCGGGACCCGGCCGGCGGCGGGCATCGGCGGGCGCCGCCGCGGGTAGTGGCAGCGGGTCCCGCACCCCCCGCTCGAGGAGCCTGCGATGTCCCAGCCCGCCACCCGTCCCGCCACCGCCCCCGACGCCGTCCCGGCCCGCACCAGCCTGCGCGCCGGCTCCCAGGTGCTCGCCGAGTTCGACGACTACGCCGGCGCCCAGGCCCTGGTCGACCGGCTCTCCGACCAGGGCTTCCCCGTGCAGCACGTGCGCATCGTCGGCACCGGCATCCACAGCGTCGAGCAGGTGACCGGGCGGCTGACCGTCGCGCGCGCCGCCCTCGCCGGGGCCGGCAGCGGCGCGTACTTCGGGCTGTTCGTCGGGCTGCTGTTCGGCCTGTTCACCATCGGCCCGGCGTGGCTGTCGTTCCTGCTCGTCGGGGTGGCCGTCGGCGCGGTGTTCGGCGCCGTGTTCGGCGCCCTGGCCCACTGGGCCACCCGGGGGCGCCGCGACTTCGCCAGCGTCCGCGGCCTCGCGGCGCAGAGCTACGCCGTGCACGTCGACGACGACCGGGCCGCCGACGCGCGGGCGGTCCTCGCCCGCGGCTGAGCCCTCGACCGCGGGTCAGCGCTCCGCGGCGACCGGCGACCCCACCGCCGCCCGCCAGCTGG
>CADCUY010000122.1 GCA_902806005.1 uncultured Quadrisphaera sp.
CGCGCTCGGTCGCCACCTTGGCCAGGTCGAGGTCGACCTCGACCGCGCCGGCCGCGGCCTCGGCCTCGACCGCCAGCTCCGGGTTGGCGTCGACGATCTCGGCGAAGGCGTCGGCCTCGCGCTCCTCTGCGGTGCGGTCGTCGGCCGACGCGGACGGGGCCGACGGGTCCGGCCCCGTCTCGTTGGTTGCGGGATCCTCGCTCAAGCCGGGCGCTCCTCGTCCACGATCTCGGCATCGACGACCTCGTCGTCGTTGCCGGCGGCGCCACCGGCGGTGCCGGCGGAGCCGTTCGACGAGCTCTCGGATGCGGCCTGCTCGTACATGCGCTGGGCGAAGGGCTGCAGCGCCGAGTTGAGCCGCTCGTTGGCCGACTTGATCGCTTCCAGGTCGGAGCCGCCGAGGGCGGTCTTCAGGTCGGCCAGCGCCGAGTCGACCTGCTCCTTCTCCGGGCCGGTGGCCTTGTCGCCCTGGTCCCGGAGCAGCTTCTCGGTCTGGTACACCCGGCTGTCGGCGTCGTTGCGGACCTCGGCCTCCTCGCGGCGGCGACGGTCCTCCTCCGCGTGGGCTTCGGCATCGCGCACCATCTGCTCGATGTCGTTGCGGTCGATCGAGCTCTGACCGGTGATGGTCATCGACTGCTCCTTGCCCGTCGCCTTGTCCTTGGCGGACACGTGCACGATGCCGTTGGCGTCGATGTCGAACACGACCTCGATCTGGGGGATGCCGCGTGGGGCCGGGGGCAGGTCGACCAGCTGGAACTTGCCGAGCGTCTTGTTGTAGCTGGCCATCTCCCGCTCGCCCTGCAGCACGTGGATCTCCACGCTCGGCTGCATGTCCTCTGCGGTGGTGAACACCTCGGAGCGGCGGGTGGGGATGGTGGTGTTGCGCTCGATCAGCTTGGTCATGATGCCGCCCCGGGTCTCGATGCCGAGGGACAGCGGCGTGACGTCGAGCAGCAGCACGTCCTTCACGTCGCCCTTCAGCACACCGGCCTGGATGGCGGCACCGATGGCGACGACCTCGTCGGGGTTGACGCCCTTGTGGGGCTCCTTGCCCGTCATCGAGGTGACCAGGTCCTGGATGGCCGGCATGCGGGTGGAGCCGCCGACCATGATCACGTGCTCGATCTGGTCCTTGGTGAGCCCGGCGTCCTTGATGGCCTGCTCGAAGGGGGTGCGGCACCGCTCGACCAGGTCAGCGGTGAGCTCCTGGAACTTGGCCCGGGTGAGGGTGAGGTCGAGGTGCTTGGGGCCTTCGCTGGTGGCGGTGATGAAGGGCAGGTTCACCGTGGTCTGCTGCACCGAGGAGAGCTCGATCTTGGCCTTCTCGGAGGCCTCCTTGAGGCGCTGCACGGCCATCTTGTCGTTGGTGAGGTCGACGCCCTCGGTGTTCTTGAACTCCTTGACCAGCCAGTCCATGACCCGCTGGTCCCAGTCGTCACCGCCCAGGTGCACGTCGCCGTGGGTGGACTTCACCTCGAAGACGCCCTCGCCGATCTCGAGCACGGACACGTCGAACGTGCCGCCTCCGAGGTCGAACACCAGCACGGTCTCGTCGGCGCCCTCCCGCTCGAGGCCGTAGGCCAGCGCGGCGGCGGTGGGCTCGTTGATGATGCGGAGCACCTCGAGACCGGCGATCTGGCCGGCCTCCTTGGTGGCGGTGCGCTCGGCGTCGTTGAAGTAGGCAGGCACGGTGATGACGGCCTGGGTGACGGTGTCGCCCAGGTAGGCCTCCGCGTCACGCTTCAGCTTCTGGAGGATGCGGGCGCTGATCTCCTGGGGGTTGTACTTCTTGCCGTCGATGTCGACGGTCCAGCCCGTGCCCATCTGACGCTTGACCGAACGGATGGTGCGGTCGGGGTTGGTGATGGCCTGACGCTTGGCCACCTCGCCCACGAGGACCTCGCCGGTCTTCGAGAACCCGACGATGGAGGGGCTCGTGCGCCCGCCCTCGGCGTTGGGGATGACAGTGGGCTCGCCCGCCTCGAGAACCGAGACGACTGAGTTGGTGGTGCCGAGGTCGATGCCGACGGCCTTGGGCATGTGGTTCTCCTTGAGACGGGATCGGGGGGTGGAACCGCAGTTCCTGCGGAGCACCGTAGCAAACTTGAGTGCTTACATATCAAGGTTCCGCAGCGTAGGGCTATTCCCTGCGACCACACGTAGGAACTCCCCGCGCTGCCTGGGCAGGTGTAGGTTGCGACCGCAACTGACACGATCGGGGGGTCGGGGTTGACCAGCAGTGACGTCACGTCCACTGACGGCCCGACAGACGCGCCTCCCCTGCCGCTCCGATGACCAGCGGGACCGCCGGGACCGCCGTCAGCGCACGAGCGCGGCCAGCATCCGGTCCGACTCGCGGAGCGCCGAGGTGTCGAAGGTCGAGGTGCTGGCCATCAGCTCGTCGGCGCCGGTCCGCTCGGCCAGCTGCTCCAGCGCCCGGCGCACCGTCCCGGGGCTGCCGGCGACGGCACGGTCCAACCCGGCCTCCACCCGATCGCGGACCTGGGTCGACCAGCTCTCGCCGCGGATGGAGCCCACCGACCGCAGGGGCGGGAACTCCCCCGTCCTGCGCGCCTCGGCCATGGCCCAGGCCTCCGGGAGCGCGAGCTCGCGCGCGGTCGCGTCGTCGTCGGCCACGGTGACGTCGCAGGAGACGGTCACCGAGGGCTCGCTGCCGCGCCACGGCCTGAAGGTCCGTCGGTACTCGGCCAGCGAGTGCGCCGTCTCGTCAGCGAGCAGGTCCGGACCCCCGACGACGACCGGCAGCCCGAGCCGGGACGCCACCTCCACGCCCTGGTGGACCGAGAGCACGAACATGGGGACGGGGCGCGTCACCGCCGGCCGGGGGGTGACCTCGCCGTGCCCGGTGAGGTAGCCCCGCAGCTCCCGCAGGTCGGCGTCGAAGTCGCCGGCATCCTGTCCCTCGCGGCGCAGCGCTCGGCGCACCGCCGGGGTGAAGCCGAGCGAACGCCCCAGGCCGAGGTCGATGCGACCGGGGTGCAGCGCCTCGAGCAGCAGGAACTGCTCAGCCACGACCATCGGCTGGTGCAGGGGCAGCATCACGCCTCCGGAGCCGATGCGGATCCGCGACGTCCGCGCCCCCAGCGCGGCCAGCAGCACGGGCGGCGACGCCGACGCGATGCCCGGGACGGCGTGGTGCTCGGCCACCCAGAAGCGGTGGTAGCCCAGGCCCTCCGCCTCGACGGCGCGGGACAGCGTGCCCTCGAGCGCCGATGCGTCGGACTGGCCGGCACGGGTCCGGGAACGATCGATCAGCGAGAGCCGCACGCCAGGTGAACGACGTCGACGGACCCGTCCCTTCCCCACCCGGCTCGTGGTCCACCGCGGTGCCAGCAGCGGCGAGGGTCACGGTGGTGCTGGAGGGGACCTGCGCTGCGGTGACGCGGGCGTCGTCCTGCGGGTCGGCGGCCCGCACGGCCACCACCTCGGCGATCGCACCCTGGCGGAACCCGGGACGCCCTCACGCCGGCCTCAGCTGCCCGGCGTCCACCCAGGCGACCACGAGCACCGGCTCGTCGCCGTCAGCGACGTAGGCGACCTGGGCGGCCCACCGCTCGCCCTGGCGCCGCCACTGCACCAGCACTGCCGGCCACCACCCGGGCGCCTCGGGCGGGCCCTGGACGTAGCAGTGCACGCGGGCGGGGCCGAGCGAACCCGGCGGAGGTGGGGTGGGCAGCGGGCGTGTCGCGTCGTGGTGGTGCGGGCGCAGCCACGCCGGGGTGGGTGCGCCGGGTCGGTTCATCCCGCCGGCCACCTCGACGATCGTACGCACGTACGAGAGTGGTGGCGCCGGCGCCTGCCCGCGACGCTGGACGACGGCGCGCCGCGGGTCACGCGGGTGGCGCGGACTCCATCGCAGTGGTGGTGTCGCGGTGGTCGGTGGCGGCGACGACGTACCGGCCCGCTCCGGCCTGGGCGTAGCGGATGGTCACCACACCGGTGGCCAGCGCCTGCGCGGCGTCGACGGTGGCGGCGGGCTGGTCGCCCGGGGCCACCGTGACCAGCCCGTTGCCAGGTACGCGGACGCTGAAGACGTAGGTGGTGGTGCCGGCGTGCGGCCCGTCCTGGCACGGCTCGACCTGCTCGGCCTCGGCGTCGCCGACCACGAGCGGCTCGAACCGCGCCGACCCCAGCGGTACCGCCGAGCACGCCAGCGGCGTGATGAGGCGGACCGTGACCGGCCGGCCCGCGCTGGCCGGCTGGACCTCGCGGGTGGGCTCGGGGGCGGGCGGGTCGTCGTCGGCACCGGAGCAGCCCGTCACGAGGAGCAGCAGGCCGCCGACCAGCAGCCGGCTGAGGGCCGAGCGGGGCGCGGTCACGGGCGCCACGCTCCCACCGCCACGGCACGGCGCGGTGGCGCCGCGCCAGCGCCGGTGCCTCAGTGCAGGGTCGGGCGGTAGACGAGCTCCTGGATCCGACCGTCGAGCGTCCGGGCCTCCAGCAGCTCGAGGTCGACGTCGTCCGCACCGGCGAACACCGGCTCCGTGCCCGTCCGGCCGCTGATCACCGGGAAGACGGTGACCTGGACGCGGTCGACGAGCCCCGCGGCCATGAGCGCCCGGTTCACCGAGAGGCTGCCGTGGGAGCGCACCGGCACGTCCGACTCCCGCTCGAGCCGAGCGACGACCTCGACGGCGTCGCCGCGCACCACGGTCGCGTCCGGCCAGTCCAGGGGCTCGTCGAGCGTCGTGGAGAGCACCGTCGTCGGCGCCTGCTTCAGGCGGCTGTTGACCGGGTCCAGGTCGGCGTCGGGGATGGAGCCCAGGTGGTGGACGAAGTCCCGGAAGGTCCGGGCCCCGAGGACCATCCGCAGGTCGCCGCTGTACTGCGCCAGGCGGCGCTCGAGGAACTCGGGCCCCTGCTTGCTCCAGTAGCCGCCCCAGTCACCCGCCTCGCTGTAGGAGCCGAAGCCGTCCAGGGTGCAGAAGACGTCGAAGGTGTACGTCGCGGTCATCGGAGGTCCTCGGAGGTGACGAGCGGGCTGGGTCGGTGGCGCACGAGGGGGCAGACGCCCGCCGGCGCGAGGACTCATCGCTGGTCGCCGTGGGCCAGGAGTGGGACGGCCAGCACCGCGGCGTGCCGGGCGAGCAGGTGGACCTCCGCGGCGGCGGCCGCGGGGGCCTGCGTCTCGGCCCGGCGCACGGTGAGCTCAGGCTCGGGGACGGACGTGCCCACGGGCGCCGTGGTGCACCGCGGTCGCCCCGGAGCGGAGCACGGGAAACGGGGTGGCGGGCGGACTCGACGGCGTGGCAGCGTCCGCGGTCGTGACCGCACTCCCCACCGTGCGCGAGGAGCACCCGCACGACCACGCCGCCGTGCGGGCGCTGCACCTGGCGGCGTTCGGCGACCACGGGCTGGTGGTAGCCGACCTGGTCGACTCCCTGCGCCCTTCCGTGACCGTGGGCGACGGGCTCTCCTTGGTCGCCGAGGAGGACGGCGAGGTCCTCGGCCACGTCATGTGCACCCCCAGCCTGCTCGACACCCCCCGCCGGCTGGTCCCGGTGCAGGTGCTCAGCCCCCTGGCGGTCTCACCCGCCCGGCAGCGGCAGGGCGTCGGTGCGGCGCTGGTGCGCGCCGCGCTGCGGGTCCTGGTGGAGCGGGGGGTGCCGGTCGTCCTGCTCGAGGGCGACCCCGGGTACTACGGGCGTCTGGGCTTCGCGCCGGGTGGGCCGCAGGGCTTCCGCAAGCCGTCGCTGCGCGTCCCCGACGCCGCCTTCCACGCGCTCCGACTGCCGGCGCACCAGCCGTGGATGACCGGCACCCTCGTGTACGCGGAGGCGTTCTGGCGCCACGACGCGGTCGGACTGCGCGATCCGGCTCCCCCCGCGACAGCGCCGTCCTGGACCATCGCCGGGCTGCCGAGCCTCGTCTGGCACGGTGAACCCGCGGTGAGCGACTACGACGCGGGCGCGCACCGCCTGTCGATCACCGCCCCCGCCCGCACCGACTGGTCCACCGACCCCGTGTCCGGCGAGCGGACGGTGAGCGCGCCGGCGCTGCTCTTCGAGCCGGAGGGGGACTTCGCGCTCTCCGCCCGGGTGCGGGTGGGCTTCTCCGGCGTCTTCGACGCAGGCGTGCTGTGCCTGTGGCAGAGCGAGGAGCAGTGGGCGAAGCTCTGCTTCGAGCACTCCCCGCAGCGCCGGGCGATGGTCGTCTCCGTCGTCACCCGGGGCACCTCGGACGACGCGAACTCCGTGCTCGTCGACGGCGACGCCGTGCACCTGCGGGTGATCAGGACGGGACGGGCCTACGCCTTCCACCACTCGCTCGACGGCTCCGCGTGGCACTTCGTGCGCCTGTTCCGGCTCGGGGAGGGCACCGCGCCGGTGCGCGCCGGCTTCCTGGCCCAGGCTCCTGACGCCACCGCGTGCACCAGCACCTTCGAGGCGATCCACCTGTCCTCCCGGGTGCCGACGGACCTGCGCGACGGCACCTGAGGGCGCGGCGGCGCCTCAGCCGGGTCGAGCGCCTTCGTGAGATCCGCGAGGTCGCGTGACCCCGGTCGATCCCACGCAGGAGCGACTCACCGAGGCCGACCTCGTGCTCGCTGGACCGAACCGTCGCGCCCAGGGGGACCAGCAGGTCGCACCGCGCCCTCGGGGCGCCGTTCCGGTCGTCCTGGCGTCACAGACGAAGAGGGCGAGACGCTCGGAGCAGTTCGCGCCCGCACCCCGGCTCACCGCACGAGGGGCTCGATCGTGCGCCACGCAGGGGGATCTCGCTGGGCCCCGCCACGGGGAGAGGCGCCGACTCAGACGTTGAAGCGGAACTCCACGACGTCGCCGTCCGCCATCACGTAGTCCTTGCCCTCGATCCGCACCCGCCCCCGCGCCTTGGCCTCCGCCATCGACCCCGCGGCGACGAGGTCGTCGAACGAGACCACCTCGGCCTTGATGAACCCGCGCTGGAAGTCGGTGTGGATCACGCCCGCGGCCTGCGGCGCCGTCCAGCCCTGGTGGATCGTCCAGGCCCGGGCCTCCTTCGGCCCCGCGGTCAGGTAGGTCTGCAGGCCGAGCGTCGCGAAGCCCACCCGGGCCAGCTGGTCGAGACCCGGCTCGTCGGCGCCGACGCTGGCCAGCAGCTCCGCGGCCTCCTCGGCCGGCAGGTCGGCGAGGTCGGCCTCGACCTGCGCGTCGAGGAACACCGCCTCCGCCGGCGCGACGAGGGCCGCGAGCTCGGCCTTGCGCGCGTCGTCCACGAGCTGCGCCTCGTCGAGGTTGAAGACGTAGACGAAGGGCTTGGTCGTCAGCAGCCCCAGCTCGCGCAGGTGGGCGCCGTCGATGCCGGCGGCGTCGGCGCCCGCGAACAGCGTCGTGCCCTCCCCCAGCACCTGGGCGGCCGCGGTCGCGGCGTCCAGCACCGCCTTGTCCGCCTTCTTGCCCTTGACCTCCTTCTCCAGCCGCGGCACGGCGCGCTCGAGGGTCTGCAGGTCGGCGAGGATCAGCTCGGTGTTGATCGTCTCCAGGTCGGACGCCGGGTCCACGCGGCCGTCGACGTGCACCACGTCGGGGTCGGCGAAGGCCCGCACGACCTGGCAGATCGCGTCGGCCTCGCGGATCGAGGCCAGGAACTTGTTGCCGAGCCCCTCCCCCGCCGACGCGCCCTTGACGATGCCGGCGATGTCGACGAACGAGACGGTGGCGGGCACGACGCGCTCGCTGGAGTGGATGCCGGCCAGCACCTGGAGCCGCGGGTCGGGCAGCGGGACGACGCCGACGTTCGGCTCGATCGTCGCGAACGGGTAGTTCGCCGCGACCACCTGGCTCTTGGTGAGCGCGTTGAACAGGGTGGACTTGCCGACGTTGGGCAGGCCGACGATGCCGATGGTGAGTGCCACGGGGACAGGAGCCTACGGGGGCGGCGCGAGCGGTCTGCGGTGCACGAGGACGGCGTAGTCGTCGCCGGGCGACGGGTGCGGCGCGTCGAGCGCCCAGGCGGCACGCGCCAGCACCGGCTCCAGGCCCGCGGCGCGGCACCACGAGTCGTGGTCGTCGGCGCTGACGTGGCGGTCGGTCGCGAAGCCGGCCACCAGCAGGCCCCCGGGCCGCAGCCACCCGGCGAGGCGGGCGACCACCGATGCCTCGGTGCCCTCGGTCAGGTACACGACGACGTTGCCGGCCAGCACCACCGCGTCGAAGGGCGGGCCGACGCCGCCCAGGTCGCGCTCGGGCACGGTGAGCAGGTCGCCGCGGGCGAACGGCAGGTGCGGGGCGAGGGCGCGCGCCTCGGCGACCACCGCGCCGTCGAGGTCGACGCCGACCGTGCGGTGCCCGCGCCGGGCCAGCTCGACGGCGACCCGCCCGGTGCCGCAGCCGCCGTCGAGCACCGC
>CADCUY010000123.1 GCA_902806005.1 uncultured Quadrisphaera sp.
GGCGGCGGGTCGGGCGGGCTCGCCGTGCCAGGCGTTCTCGGCGTCGATCAGCCGGTCGAGCTCGCCGCGGTCGAGGAAGATCCCGCGGCACTCGGTGCACTGGTCGATGGTCACGCCGTTGCGCTCGTAGCTGCGCATCGCGCCGTGGCACTTGGGGCAGGTCAGGCTCATGCCCCGCCAACGCGCGGCGGGGCGGCCCCGTTCCCCGAAGACCCTCGGCGAGCACGTCGCCGCCTGGGGCGTCCGCCGCTCCTGCGGCTACCCCGGCGACGGGAACGGCCGCGCGGCGCAGGCCGGTCGAGCGGAGTCCGTGCAGGTGCGCCACGAGGGGACCGCCGCCTTCTGCGCGACGGCCGACGTCGACCACGACGGCAGCACGATGGGCGTCTGCACGGTCACCTCCGGGCCGACTGCGGCCGGGCACGCCCCGCAGCGACCACCGGGCCGGAGCCTCGGCGCACCGGTCGGAGCCCACCCGGCGACGCCGTGCACGCACGGGCGCGGTGCGGCGCACGCGGGCGAGGCTCGACTCAGGTGGAGAAGGGCGCCTCGGCGCGGGCGCGGGCCAGGGCGCGGGCCCACCAGGTGAGCCGGTCGAGGAGGGCGGCGGCGGACGCCTCGGCGCGGTCGGGGTGGGTCAGCGCGCCGTGCTCGTCGAACTGGTGGTGGACGGCGGCGAAGCTGACGGTCTCGCGCACGGTGACGGTGTGGAGCTCGGCGAAGACCAGCCGCAGCTGTTCGACGGCGCGCAGTCCGCCGGCGGTGCCGCCGTAGCTGACGAAGCCGACCGGTTTGGCGCTCCACTGCTCGCGGACGGTGTCGATGGCGGTCTTCAGGGCCCCGGGGTAGGCGTGGTTGTACTCAGGGGTGACGACCACGATGGCGTCGGCGGCGCCGATGCGTGCGGCCAGGGCCGCGGTGTGCCCGCCGCCGTCGAGGTCCGCGGGCAGGTCGAGGTCGGCGAGGTCGATCAGGTCGGTGGACCACTCGGGGCGCTGACGGGCCCGGTCGAGGAACCACCCGGCGACGGAGGGTCCCAGTCGGCCGGCGCGGACGCTGCCGACGAGGACGGCGAGCGTGAGCCGGTCCCGCGGACCGTCGTCGCCGTGCCCGTCGACGCCCGCGGTCGGGGCGGTGGCCGCAGTCACCGCGAGCCGGCTGGGGCAGGCAGGGCGGCGGTGACCCGGGTGGCCTCGTCCGCGGTGAGGTGGAGCCCGAACACCTGGCGCAGGGCGGTGACGACCTCGGCGTCGGTCAGCACGCGGGCGTCCTCGCCATCGCCCTGGGGGCCGGTGGCGGTCAGTCTCCGTCCGAGCAGCTGGTGCACGGCGTGGGCGTCCTTGCGGACGGCGATCACCTGGGCGACGAACGGGGAGCGGGGCCAGGTGGCGGTGAAGTGGTTGGCCATCACCACGTCGGAGGCGTGCACCCGCTCTTCGGTGAAGGTGTACAGGGTGGTCCAGCCCTCGGGCCGGAGCTCCTGCAGGGCCCACGAGCAGTCCGTCTCGGGGTGCGAGCGGTAGGTCCATCCCCCCTGGTGGTGGGCGGTCCCGTCGAAGGGCACCGGCTCGAGGAGGCCCGAGCCGAAGCCGACGTCCACCAGCCACCGGGCGTCCTGCACCTGGGTGATGATCGCGAGGTGGGTCCGCGGGCGGGGCCCGTCGTCCCCGCTGCCGACCCGCGCGAGGACCCGGTGCACGGGGTAGCCGAGGCGGTCCAGGACCGCAGCGAAGAGGGTGCCGTGCTCGTAGCAGTACCCACCGCGGCGCCGGGTGACCAGCTTGTCCTGGACCTCGGGCAGGTCCACGGCCACCCCGCGGCCGGTGGCCACGTCGAGGTTCTCGAACGCGATGGCCGCCACGTGCGCCCGGTGCAGCTCGATGAGCGTCGTGACGTCGGGCACCGAGGAGCCGGCGTACCCGGTGCGGGTCAGGTAGGCGTCCAGGTCCAGGCGGTCGGTGTTCCACTCGTCGGTCACGGCAGGTCCCCTGTTCGTGGTGGTGGCGGGCGTCGGGGTGGCGGTCACGGCGGCGGCGCTCACGGCGGCGTCGCCGGGCCGGTGCTCCGACGCACGACGAGTTCGGTGGGCAGGTGCACCCGGCGGTCGGTGAAGGTCGGGTCGAGCAGCATCCGGCCCATCACCCGGCCCTTGTCCTGCACCGGCTGGCGCACGGTGGTCAGGCCAGCGGCGGCAGCGGCGGGCGCGTCGTCGAAGCCGGTCACCGACACCTCGCGGCCCGCGGTGAGGCCCCGGGCCCGAGCGACGTCCAGCACGCCGAGGGCGAGGACGTCGCTGACCGCCGCGACCGCCGACGGGCGGGGACCGCTGCTGAGCACCAGCTCGCCGGCCTGGCGCCCACCGGCCGGGGTGTTGCTGCCGGCGTCGACGACGGTCACCCGGGCCCCGGGACCGAGGCTCTCGCGCAGTCCCGCGAGCCGGGAGCGGGCGTACGGGTACAACGAGGACTCGTCCA
>CADCUY010000124.1 GCA_902806005.1 uncultured Quadrisphaera sp.
TCGGCGTCGGTCACGGCCAGCCGCGGCAGCAGGCCCACCGGCGCCGCCCCCACCAGCCCCACCACCTCCAGCGCCCGGTGCACCTCGTGCTGGTGGCGCGCGTAGGGCACCCACCGGTCCAGCGGCGGGGCCCCGGCGTCGCGGGCGCCCACGGCCAGGCGCGCCCCCAGCGCCCGCACCAGCGGGTTCGAGTTCGCCCCGCCGCCGTGCAGCTGCACCGCCAGGTCGTAGCGCACCGCGCGCTGGGCGGCGAGGAACGCGCGCACCGCGTCGTCGTCGGCGCTGGCGCCCGGCGCGTCGTGGACCCCGGGGTAGGGCGGCAGCTCCACCACCTCGTCCCACGGCCCGGGCCGCCCGTGCAGCAGCGCGACGTGGCAGGGCGCGGCCAGCAGCGAGATCGAGGCGGTCGGGTAGGCCGCCCGCAGCGCCTCCAGCGCGGGCAGGGCCTGCACGACGTCGCCGATGCCGTCCGCGCGCAGCACGGCGATGCGCTCCACGGCGGGCACGGTCTCGCGCGGCGGCGGGCTCACCGCACGGTGGTACCACCGCCGCGGCGAGGCTGCGCCCCGAGCGCGGCCCTACAGCAGGGCCGCGGCCTCCTCGTGGGCGGCCGGCGAGGTGCGGCGCAGGGCCGCGTAGACGGCGTCCGGCGTCAGCACGCCGACGTAGCGGGCGCCGTCGAGCACCGGCAGCCACCCGGCGTCGTGCTGCACGATCTCGCCCAGCCCGCGGCGCAGGGAGTCGCCGAGGGCCACGGTGGTCTCGAAGCGGCGGGCCCGGTCGGCCACCGTCCCGCCCGCCCCGCCGGCGTCCGCGAGGTGCCGCTCGCTGACCCAGCCCAGCAGCTCGCCGCGGGCGTCGAGGACGATCGCGTACGGCACCGAGGCGCCGTCGATGGCCGCGCGCGCCTCCGCGGCGGTGTCGGTGACCAGCACGGTCGGCGGGTGCTCGAGGTCGGCCACCTCGATCGGGGTGACGGCGAGGCGCCGCAGCCCGCGGTCGGAGCCGACGAAGTCGGCCACGAACTCGTTGGCCGGGTCGCCGAGCACCTGCGTGGGGGAGGCGTACTGCTCGAGCACCCCGCCCTGGCTGAACACGGCGATCCGGTCGGCGAGGATGACGGCCTCGTCGATGTCGTGGGTGACGAACAGCACGGTCTTGCCCAGCTCGGCCTGGATGCGGCGGAACTCCACCTGCAGCCGGTCGCGGGCGATGGGGTCGACGGCGCCGAAGGGCTCGTCCATCAGCAGCACCGGCGGGTCGGCGGCCAGGGCGCGGGCCACCCCCACCCGCTGGCGCTGGCCGCCGGAGAGCTCGTGCGGGTAGCGCCGCCCGAAGGTCTCCTGCGGCAGGCCCACCAGCTCGAGCAGCTCCGCGGTGCGCGCCCGGGTGCGGCGGGCGTCCCAGCCGAGGAGGTCGGGCACGGTGGCGACGTTGGCGGCCACCGTCAGGTGCGGGAACAGGCCGACCTGCTGGATGACGTAGCCGATGCGGCGGCGCAGGGCCACCGGGTCGCCGTGGGTGACGTCGTCGCCGTCGATGGTGATCGTGCCGGCCGTGGGCTCGATCAGCCGGTTGACCATCCGCAGCGTCGTGGACTTGCCGCAGCCGGAGGGCCCCACCAGCGCCACCAGGTCGCCGGTGGTGACGGCCAGGTCGAGGCTGGTCACCGCGAGCGTGCCGTCGGGGTAGCGCTTCTCCACACCGTCCAGGGCGATCATCGTCTCCCCGGTACCGTTCCGGTCGTGATGATCGTCCACGCGGCCAGTGGACCCCAGAACTGCCTGGTGGTCAACGACTGGGTCTGCCCGCTCTACCTGCAGACCCGGGCGGAGCCGCTGCTGGCCGCCGTCCGGGAGCACCTGTACCTCACCGTGGTCAGCGTCGTGCTGGGCGCCGTGCTCGCCCTGCCGCTGGCGGTGCTCGCGCACCGGGTGCGGCGGGCGCGGGCGCTGACCCTGGGGGTGACGACGGTCCTGTACACGGTGCCGTCGATCGCCCTGTTCTTCCTCGTCGTGCCGATGCTGGGGCTCAGCGCGGCCACGGTGATCACGGGCCTGACCCTCTACACCCTGACGATCCTCGTGCGGAACCTGCTGGTCGGCCTGGACGGCGTCGACGCCGAGGTGCTCGACGCCGCCCGGGGCATGGGGCTCAGCCCCGGGCGGATGCTGTGGCGGGTCGAGCTGCCCCTGGCCCTGCCCGCGGCGATGGCCGGGCTGCGCGTGGCCGCCGTCTCCACGGTGGCCCTGACCACCGTCGGCGCCATCATCGGCTACGGGGGCCTGGGCACGGTGCTGGTGCGCGGGCTGTCGGCCAACTTCCACGCCGAGGTGCTCACCGCCGCGGTGCTGTGCGTGCTGCTGGCCCTCGTGCTCGACGTCGTGCTGCTCCTGGCGCAGCGCGCGGTGACCCCGTGGCGGAGGACGGCGTGAACGTCGTCGCCGAGGTCGCGGCCTGGTTCGCCGACCCCGCGAACTGGAGCGGCAGCGCCGGGATCCCCGTGCTGCTGGTGCAGCACCTGGGCTACACCGCCGCCGCGCTCGGCCTCGCCGTCGCCCTCGCCGTGCCGCTCGGGCTGGTGCTCGGGCACACCGGGCGCGGCGGCTTCCTCGCGATCCAGGTCTCCAACATCGGCCGGGCGGTGCCCACCCTGGCGGTGCTCACCATCCTCGTGCTGATGCCCCCGCCGTTCCAGCGCAGCACCCTCTCGGCGCTGGTCGCGTTCACGCTCTTCGCGATCCCGCCGATCCTCACCAACACCTACGTCGGGATGCGCGAGGTCGACCGCGGCGCCGTCGACGCCGCCCGCGGCATGGGCATGAGCGGGCTGCAGGTGCTGCGCCGGGTGGAGCTGCCGCTGGCCGCGCCCCTGCTGATGAACGGCGTCCGCCAGGCGGCGGTGCAGGTGTTCGCCACCGTCTCGATCGCCGCCATCGCCGCCTTCGGGGGGCTCGGGCGCATCCTCACCGCCGCCGTCGGCGGGGTCGGCGGCACGGACGTCGCCCAGCTGATCGCCGGGGCGCTGGTCATCGCCGTGCTGGCCGTGGCCATCGACGCGCTGCTCGCCCTCGCCGCCCGCGCGGCCGACCCCGTGGCGCGGGCGCGCCGCGAGCGGTCGAGCAGCCGCGTCGTGGAGCTGCCGGTGGACCACGCCGGGCAGGGCGGCCTCGCCTGACCGGTGCCCGCTGTTACGGATCCGTGATCACGCTGAGGGTGAACGGGTGCAGACACGGGGCCGATCACCGGCTTGACTGATCGTCGCGGGCACCGGTCGGTCGTCCGCCAGACACGCGCGGCCGCCCGGCGTCCGCGGGACACAGAAGGCGACACCATGACCCGACGGCACTTCCGCACGTCCCGCCGCGCCCTGCTCGCCGTGGCGGCGGCCGCGACCCTGACCCTCTCCGCCTGCGCCGCCGACGAGGTGTCCGCGGGTGGCGGCAGCTCGTCCGCGCCCGCCGAGGGCGGCGGCGAGACCGTCGTCGTCGGCGGGGCGAACTTCACCGAGGCCCTGGTGATGCAGGCGATGTACGTGGCCCTGCTCGAGGACGCCGGGTACACCACCGAGACGGTCTCGGTCGACTCCCGGGAGATCTACTTCTCCGAGCTCGCCTCAGGGGCGATCGGCGTGGTCCCCGAGTACGCGGCGACCCTGGCGGAGTTCCTCAACGCGCAGGAGAACGGCGAGGGCGCCGCGCCCATCGCCAGCAACGACATCACCGCGACCCTCGACGCCGCCCGGCCGCTCGCCGAGGCGCAGGGCGTCGAGCTGCTCGCGCCCGCCGAGGCGGTCAGCGCCAACGGCTTCGCCGTGACCCAGGAGTTCGCCGAGACCAACGGCCTGACGACCCTGAGCGACCTGGCGGCGCTGGGCCAGCCGCTGGTCATCGCCGCCACGGAGGAGTGCCCGGGCCGCCCCTTCTGCCAGGGCGGCCTGGAGAGCGTCTACGGGCTGCAGTTCAGCGGCTCGCTGCCCACGGGCTTCTCCAGCCCGCAGACCAAGGCGGCGGTGCAGAACGGCGAGGCGCAGCTGGCGCTGGTGGGCACCACCGACGCCACGCTCGAGCAGTTCGGGCTCGTCGTGCTCGAGGACGACAAGCAGTTCCAGCTGGCCGACAACGTCGTGCCGGCGATCAACGCCGACCTCGCCGGGGACACCGCGCTGGTCGAGGCGCTGGAGTCGGTCTCGGAGGCGCTGACCACCGAGGACCTCGCGCAGCTCAACCTGCAGGTCGACGGCGAGCGGCTGCTGCCCGAGGACGTCGCCACCGCGTACCTCGAGGAGCAGGGGCTGATCGGGGGCTGACCCCCGCCTCGCCCGCCGGCCCCGCGCCGGCGGGCTCGCACCACCACGACCGCACGGGGCGGGACCGTGCCGATCCCCTCGGCACGGTCCCGCCCCGTGCGGCGCTCCACCTCGGCGCCGCCAGCACGTCCGGGCCCGCCCCCCGCGCTGACGTAGGCTCGACCGCCGTGGCTGCCGTCGACTTCCCCGCCGAGATCTCCGCCCTGCGCGCCACGTACGGCACGATCCGCCAGGTCAGCGACGTCGACGCCCTGCGCGCGACCATCGCCGAGCTCAGCGAGCAGGCCTCCGCGCCCGACCTGTGGGACGACGTCGAGAAGGCCCAGCAGGTCACCTCCCGGCTCAGCCACACCCAGGCCGAGCTCGACCGCCTCGAGCGCATGGGCTCGCGGATCGCCGACCTCGACACCCTGGTCGAGATGGCCGACGAGGCGGAGGCCGACAACGACACCGCCACGGCGGCCGAGACCCGCGCCGAGGCCGAGCGCGAGCTCGCGGCGATCCGCAAGCAGCTCGGCGAGCTCGAGGTGCGCACCCTGCTCTCCGGCGAGTACGACCAGCGCGAGGCCCTGCTCACGGTGCGCGCCGAGGCGGGCGGGGTCGACGCCGCCGACTTCGCCGAGATGCTGCTGCGGATGTACCTGCGCTGGGCCGAGCGCCACGGCTACTCCGCCGACGTCATGGACACCTCCTACGCCGAGGAGGCCGGCATCAAGTCGGCCACCGTCGCCATCCACGCCCCGTACGCCTACGGCACCCTGAGCGTCGAGCAGGGCACCCACCGGCTGGTGCGGATCTCCCCGTTCGACAACCAGGGCCGGCGCCAGACCTCCTTCGCCGGCGTCGAGGTGCTCCCGGTGACCGAGGAGGCCGACCACATCGACGTCCCCGAGGCCGACATCCGGGTCGACGTCTTCCGCTCCTCGGGGCCCGGCGGCCAGTCGGTGAACACCACCGACTCCGCCGTGCGCCTGACCCACCTGCCCACCGGGCTCGTCGTCAGCTGCCAGAACGAGAAGTCCCAGCTGCAGAACAAGGCGGCGGCCCTGCGCGTGCTCCAGGCGCGGCTGCTGGTCAAGGCCCGCGAGGAGCGCCAGGCCGAGCTCGACGCGCTGAAGACCGACGCCGGCGGCAGCTGGGGCAACCAGATGCGCTCGTACGTGCTGCACCCGTACCAGATGGTCAAGGACCTGCGCACCGAGCACGAGGAGGGCAACACCTCCGGCGTCTTCGACGGCGCGATCGACGCGTTCCTGGAGAACGGGATCCGGTGGCGCCGCCAGCGCGAGCGCGCCGCGGCGTCCTGAGCCGCGACACTCGCATAGGCGACATCCGTGCCCAGGCCGGCCACGGCGGGTTAGCCTCGGGACCGCCATGTCACCGACCCCGAGCCGACGCCAGCCGACGGGCCACCGCCTGACGGGCCGCCGCCTGACGGCTCAGCAGTCGACGGGCCGGCAGCCGTGATCCGCTTCGACGGGGTCACCAAGACCTACCCGCGCTCCGCCCAGCCCGCGCTGGCCGACGTCACGCTCGACGTCGGGCGCGGCGACTTCGTCTTCCTCGTCGGCTCCTCGGGCTCGGGCAAGTCGACGTTCCTGCGCCTGGTGCTGCGCGAGGACGTGCCCACCTCCGGGACGGTGCGGGTGGCCGGCCGGGACGTCGCGCGGCTGAGCTCGTGGAAGGTGCCGCACCTGCGCCGCCAGATCGGCACCGTCTTCCAGGACTTCCGGCTGCTGGCCAACAAGAACGTGTTCGAGAACGTGGCCTTCGCGCTGCAGGTGATCGGCAAGCCGCGCCACCACATCGCCCAGGTGGTGCCCGAGACCCTCGAGCTGGTGGGGCTGCGCGACAAGGCGCGCCGGCTGCCGCACGAGCTGTCCGGCGGCGAGCAGCAGCGCGTGGCGGTGGCCCGGGCCTTCGTCAACCGGCCGGTGATCCTGCTCGCCGACGAGCCCACCGGCAACCTCGACCCGGAGACCTCGCGCGGCATCATGCGGCTGCTCGACCGGATCAACCGCACCGGCACCACCGTGGTGATGGCCACCCACGACACCTCCATCGTCGACGAGGCCCGCAAGCGCGTGGTCGCGCTGAGCCACGGGCGGATCATCCGCGACGACGCGCAGGGCCTGTACGACTCCGGGGCGGTGCCCGCCGTGGGGCCGATGGCCAGCCGCCGCAGCCCCGCCGCGACCAGCTGACCCCCGCAGTCCCCAGGAGCACCCAGGAGCACCGTGCGCTTCCAGTTCGTCCTCAGCGAGATCCTCACGGGTCTGCGCCGGAACACCGCGATGACGGTGTCCGTCGTGCTCGTGACGTTCGTGTCGCTGGTCTTCGTGGGTGCCGGGGCGCTGCTGCAGATGCAGATCGGTGCGCTGAAGGACTACTGGTACGACCGGGTCGAGGTCTCGATCTTCCTGTGCACCGACTCCTCCGAGGCACCGACCTGCATCGACGGCGAGGTCTCGCAGACCCAGCGCGACGCCGTGGTCGCCGCCCTGCAGGCGCCGCCGCTGGACACCTACGTGCAGTCCTACGAGTTCGAGTCGAAGGCCGAGGCGTTCGCGCGGTTCCAGGAGCAGTTCGCCGACACCACGATCGGCGCGGCCGCCACCGAGGACCAGCTCAACGAGTCCTACCGGGTCAAGCTCGTCGACCCCACCGACTTCGACGTCGTCGCCCAGTACTTCACCGGCACCCCCGGGGTCGAGGAGGTGCTCGACCAGCGGCGCCTGCTCGACCGGTTCTTCGCCGTCCTCAACGTCTTCACCCTCGTCGCGGGCGGCTTCGCGCTGGTGATGATCGTGGCGGCGGCCCTGCTCATCGCGACGACCATCCGCCTCTCGGCGTTCAACCGGCGCCGCGAGACCGGCATCATGCGGCTGGTCGGGGCGTCCAAGGGCGTCATCCAGCTGCCGTTCCTGCTCGAGGGCGTGATCGCCGCCGTCATCGGCGCCGGCCTGGCCAGCGGGGCGCTGTGGGCGGCGGTGCGCTACGGCGTCCAGGGGTGGCTGACCTCGACGCTGCCGCTGTTCAACTGGATCAGCACCCGCGAGGTCTTCGTCGTGGCCCCGGTGCTGTTCGGGATCGGCGTGCTGCTCGCCGGCGTCTCGTCCGTGGTCACCCTCTCGCGCTACCTGAAGGTGTGAGCGTGCGCGCGCGCCGGCCCTCCCGGGCCCTGCTGGCCGCCGTCGCCGGGTGCCTGGCGATGGTCTCCCTGCCCTCGGCGCTGGCCGCCGCGGCGGGCCCCGGCGACGGCGAGCTGCGCCAGCGCCAGCAGGAGCTCTCCGCCCAGGAGCGGGCCAGCCGCGAGGAGCTCGACGCCACCACCGCCGAGGCGGCCCAGGCCCAGGCGCTGCTCGACGAGGTGACCACCCGCCTGCCCGCGGCGCAGGCTGAGCTGGACGCCGCGCAGGCGGCGGTCACCGAGGCGAAGCGCCGCGACGCGGAGCTGGCCAGCCAGCTGGCGGCGGCCCAGGAGGAGGAGGCCACCGCGACGGCGGCCCTGGCGACCGGCGAGGGCGAGATCGCGGCGACCGAGTCGTCGCTCTCGCGGATCGCGGCCCAGGCGTACCGCAGCGGAGGGATGAACACCGGGCTGGCCATCGCCCTGGACGCCACCAGCCCCGAGGAGTTCACCGACCGGTACGTCATGGTCGACGTGGCGCTGCGCTCCCAGGCCGGGGCGCTCTCGCGGCTGCAGGAGCAGCGGGCGGTGCAGACCAACCAGCGGGCGCGGCTGGAGGCGGTGCGCGCCCGGGTGGCGCTGCTCAAGGCCGAGGCCGAGGCCAACGTGAAGGTCACCGAGGAGGCCGAGGAGGTCGCCGAGGCGCGCAAGGCCGAGCTGGACGAGCTCGCCGCGCAGCGCGCCGACGCGCTGGCGGCCCTCGAGGCCGAGAAGGCCGCGTACGCCCAGCTGATCGCCGAGGCGCAGTCGGAGAACGCCACGATCGAGGCCGAGCTCGCCCGCCGCGCCGCCGAGGCGGAGGCGGCGCGCCGAGC
>CADCUY010000125.1 GCA_902806005.1 uncultured Quadrisphaera sp.
CCCGGGGGCCGCTGCTCGACGTCGCCGACCCCCGTCTGGACGTCCTCGCCGAGGCGGCGCGGCGCGCCCGCGCGGTGCGGGTGCGCGTGACCCAGGACTGAGGCCCCGGCGGCTGCGGACCCGCCGGCTCCGGCCCGCGGGCCGATCGGCGGACTGCCGGTCGCCGTGCGCCGCGGGCTGGCAGGATCACCCCGGTGGACGGGGCCGCGAGGGCTCTCGGGCGACGGGGCGGGGGCGCATGACGGAGGCGCTGGCCGTGGCCGCCGCGGTCGACTACGTGGCGCTGTTCGCCGCGACGCCCTCGCCGTACCTCGTCGTCTCGCCCGACCTGGTCATCGTCGAGGCCAACGCCGCCTACTGCGCCGCCACGGGCCTCGACCGCGACGCGATGATCGGCCGTCCCATCTTCGAGGTGTTCCCCGACAACCCCGACACCCCCGCCGCCGCGGGCACCTCGAACGTGCGCGCCTCGCTGGAGCGGGCCCGCGAGACCGGCCGCCCGGACACCATGCCCCTGCAGCGCTACGACGTGCAGGGGCCCGACGGCGCGTGGACCGAGAAGTACTGGAGCCCGCTGCACGTCCCGGTCCTGGACGCCGACGGCACCGCGGTGCTGCTGCTGCAGCGCGTGGTGGAGGTCACCGACCTCGTCGCCAGCCGACCCGTCCACGTGGGCCCGCCGCGCAGCGCCGACCTGCGCCAGCGCCTCGAGGAGGCCGAGGTCGACGTCTACTCCCGGGCCCTGGACCTGCGCGCCGCCTGGGAGTCCGACCTGGCCACCTCGCGGCGCCGGGCCGAGGTGGCCGACGTCGCGGTGGAGCTCTCGCGGGCCCAGACGCCCGGCGAGGTGGTCGAGACCGTGCTCCGGCGCGGTCTGGCGGCCCTCGGGGCCGACGGCGGCGAGGTGGCGGTCCTCGACGGCGCGGTGCTGCACGTGACCGGTGCCCGCCGGGGAGGGCCCGACGGGGCCTCGGTGCTGCCGCTGGCCGGCCCCCTGCCCGCGAGCGTCGCGGCCGCCACCGGACGGCCCGTGCTGCTGGGCGACGAGGAGCGGTCCCTGGCCTTCGCGCCCGCCATGGCCGCCCTGGTCGGCGTGACCGGATGCCGGGCGTGGGCCTCCCTCCCGCTGTCCTCCGGGGGCCGTTCGCTCGGCGCGCTGGGCGTGGGCTGGGCCCGGGCGCACCGGTTCGTGCCGGCCGAGGTGCAGCTGCTGACCGCGGTGGCGGAGCAGGTCTCCTCCGCGCTGGCGAGGATCGACGACCGCCGGGCCGAGCGCGCCTCGCTGAGCGCCGCGCGGGGGATGGCGGCGGCCCTGCAGCGCAGCCTGCTGACCGCCCCGCAGGAGCCCGACCACCTGCAGGTCGTCGTGCGCTACCGCCCCGCCGCACGCGAGGCGCAGGTGGGCGGCGACTGGTACGACGCCTTCGTCGACGGCGACGGCTCGACCTGCCTCGTCGTGGGCGACGTCGCCGGCCACGACCGCGACGCCGCGGCGACCATGGGCCAGGTGCGCAACCTGCTGCGCGGCGTCGCCTACACCCTGGCCACCGGTCCCGCCGAGGTGCTCAGCGCCCTCGACCGGGCGATGCGCGACCTCGCCGTCGACTCGCTCACCACCGCTGTCCTGGCCCGGGTCGAGCAGAGCGGGGCCGACGCCGCCGCGGGGCTGCGCCGCCTGCGCTGGTCGAACGCCGGCCACCCGCCCCCGCTGCTGCTCTCCCCGGACGGGAGCGCCCGGCTGCTGCGCACCGAGGCCGAGCTGCTGCTCGGCCTGGACCCGGCCACGGACCGCTCGGACCACGAGCGGGTGCTCGAGCCGGGCAGCACCGTGCTGCTGTTCAGCGACGGCCTGGTCGAGCGGCGCGGCGCGAGCCTGGACGACGGGCTGGCGTGGCTGGTCGAGTGCGCCGGGCGGTGCTCGGCGCTGCCCCTGGACGACCTGTGCGACGCGCTGCTCGAGCAGGTCGCGACCACGGCGGAGGACGACATCGCGCTCCTGGCGATGCGCGCGCACCCCGAGTGAGCCCGGACGAGCCCGGGCGGCCCGCGGGCCGCCCGCGGGAGTCAGGCCCCGGTGCGGCGGACCAGCCGCCAGGCCCCGGGCAGCAGCACCGCGGCGAGCACCGCCTTGACCAGCCCGCCGAGGAGGAAGGGCGTGAACCCGGCGGCCACCGCCTGCGAAGCCGACAGACCGGCGCTGACCGCCAGCCACGGCACCCCCACCGCGAAGACCACGGCCTGCCCCGCGAGGAACAGCGGCAGCGCCGCGAGGAAGCGGCGGTCGGCGCCGTGCCGCGCCGCCAGGCCGATCAGCAGGGCAGCCGGCACGAACCCGAGCACGTAGCCGCCGGTGGCGCCCGCGACCACCTCGTAGCCGCCGCTGGCCTCGGAGTAGAACGGCAGGCCCACCAGCGCGGCGGCGATGTACAGCACCTGCACGGCCACCCCGCGCACGGGCCCGAGGGCGGCGGCGGTCAGCACCACGGCGAGGGTCTGCCCGGTGATCGGCACCGGCGAGCCCGGCACCGGCACCGCCACCTGCGCGAGCGCCGCCGTCAGCAGCACGCCGGCGCCGACCAGCACGACGTCGCGGGCGCGGGTGAGCGGCACGAGGTCGGCGAGCACGAGCGGGCGGGCGGGCAGCGCCGTCGGCGAGGCGGTGGCCATGCGGTCTCCTGGGTGGGCGATCGGTCGGGCGGTCGGGCGGGTGGTCGGGCGTGGGCCCCCTGTCTACCGCAGCGGCGCCGGGAACACGGCGTCCGCCCGCAGCGCTGCTCCTCCTCGGGCCCCCGGTCGGACGCGTCGGCGGACGCTGCGTCGGCGGCCCCCACACGACCCCCCGGGTAGGATGGACAGGACATGATCACGGCCACCGACGTCGAGCTGCGAGCCGGCGCGCGGCTCCTCCTCGAGCACGCGAGCTTCCGCGTGGGCCCCGGCGACCGGATCGGCCTGGTGGGCCGCAACGGCGCCGGGAAGACCACGCTGACCCGGGTGCTCGCCGGCGAGGGCCAGCCCGCGGGCGGCACGGTGACCCGCAGCGGCGAGGTCGGCTACCTGCCGCAGGACTCCCGCGCCGGCGACCTCGAGCAGCTCGCCGCCGACCGGGTGCTCTCCGCACGCGGCCTCGACGCCGTGGTGCGCCGGATGCGCGAGTGCGAGCTGGCCATGGCCAGCGAGGACGACGCCGTCCGCGACGCCGCGATGGAGCGCTACCCCAAGCTGGAGGCCCGGTTCACCGCGGCCGGCGGGTACGCCGCCGAGTCCGAGGCCAGCCGGATCGCCGCCAACCTCGGCCTGCCCGACCGGGTGCTCGCCCAGCCGCTCGGCACCCTCTCGGGGGGCCAGCGCCGGCGCGTGGAGCTGGCCCGCATCCTCTTCTCCGACGCCCGGGTGCTGCTGCTCGACGAGCCCACGAACCACCTCGACGCCGACTCCGTCACCTGGCTGCGCGAGCACCTGCGCACCTACGGCGGCGGCCTCGTGGTGATCAGCCACGACGTCGGCCTGCTCGACGCGGTGGTCAACAAGGTGCTGCACCTGGACGCCAACCGCGGCGTCGTCGACGTCTACAACGTCGGCTGGTCGACCTACCTCAAGGCCCGGAAGACCGACGAGGAGCGCCGCCGCCGCGAGCGGGCCATCGCCGAGAAGAAGGCCGGGGTGCTGTTCGCGCAGGCCGACAAGATGCGCGCGAAGGCGACCAAGGCCGTCGCGGCCCAGAACATGGCCAAGCGCGCAGAGCGGATGCTCGCCGGGGCCGAGACCACCCGCAAGGCCGACCGGGTGGCCAAGCTGCGCTTCCCCGACCCCGCCTCCTGCGGGCGCACCCCGCTGACCGCGGAGGGGCTGAGCAAGTCGTACGGGTCGCTGGAGATCTTCACCGGCGTCGACCTGGCCGTCGACCGCGGCGCGAAGGTCGTCGTCCTCGGCCTGAACGGCGCGGGCAAGACCACCCTGCTGCGCCTGCTGGCCGGGGTGGAGACCCCCGACACCGGCGCGGTGCTGCCCGGCCACGGCCTGCGCCTGGGCTACTACGCGCAGGAGCACGAGACGATCGACCCCGAGCGCACCGTGCTCTCCAACATGGTCACCTCGGCGCCGCACCTGGACGACACCGCGGTGCGCAGCGTGCTCGGCTCGTTCCTGTTCGTCGGCGACGACGTGCACAAGCCCGCCGGGGTGCTCTCCGGCGGGGAGAAGACCCGGCTGGCGCTGGCGATGCTCGTGGTCTCCGCGGCCAACGTGCTGCTGCTGGACGAGCCGACCAACAACCTCGACCCGGCCTCGCGCGCCGAGGTGCTGGACGCCCTGCGCCGCTACGCCGGCGCGGTGATCCTCGTCACGCACGACGAGGGGGCCGTCACGGCCCTGGAGCCGGAGCGCGTGGTCCTGCTGCCCGACGGCGTGGAGGACCTGTGGACCCCGGACTACGCCGAGCTGGTCACCCTCGCTTGAGGTCCCCCTGCGCGACACGCGTCCTCGTCCGACTGGCTCCCCGCTGCTCGGTGCACGACCATGGTCACGTCTCACGAACAGCCGCTGAAGAAGCCCGGCGCGCCACCGAGGACGACCAGCACCAGAAATGCGAGGACCCATGCCCACTGACCTCAAGAAGGGCGCTCGGATCACCGGCGACGATCGATCCACCCTGGCCCGCGACCTCAAGAGCCGCTACGACGGGGGAGCGAGCATCCGCTCGCTCGCCGCGGAGACCGGCCGCTCCTACGGGTTCGTGCACCGCATCCTCTCGGAGAGCGAGGTGTCGCTCCGCAGCCGCGGCGGCGCCACGCGAGGTCGCAGGGCCAGCTGACCCACCCGCACCACCACCGGTCCTCCGCTCCGCGCGGGGGCCCGTCGACCCTCGCCGCGCGGTGGCTCCGTGGCGTTGAGCGGGGGTCTGGGCGGCGGTGGCTCCTCCTGGTCGGCGGCCCGCTCCTACCGCCAGGACGCCAGCGTGGCGGAGCACCGGCTCGCTCCCGGCACCCTGCGCCGGGTCGCCGCCCTGGGCCGTCCCTTCCGGGGGCTGCTGGCCGGGTTCCTCGGCCTCGTGGTCGCCGACGGCCTGCTCGTGGTCGCGGTCCCCCTGCTGCTCCGCCGTCTGGTCGACGACGGGGTCCTGCAGGGGGACCGCGCCACGGTCGTGGCGATCGCGCTCGCCGTCGCCGGCGTCGCGGTGGTGCAGGCCCTGGTCGTGCTCGTGCAGCGCTACCTCTCGGCGCGCATCGGCGAGGGCCTCGTGCTCGACCTGCGCACGGCCGTCTTCGCCCACGTGCAGCGCCAGCCGCTGGCCTTCTTCACCCGCAGCCAGACCGGCTCGCTGGTGCAGCGCCTCAACGGCGACGTCGTCGGCGCCCAGCAGGCGTTCACCTCCGTGCTCTCGGGCACGCTGTCGAACGTCGTCTCCCTGGTCGCCGTGCTCACCACGATGCTCCTGCTCTCCTGGCGGGTGACGCTGCTGGCCCTCGTGGTCACCCCGCTGTTCCTGCTCCCCGCCCGCCGGGTGGGCCGCCGCCTCGCGGCGCTGCGCCGCGAGGCGATGACCCGCAACGCCGACCTCGGCCAGCGGATGACCGAGCGGTTCAACGTGGCCGGCGCCCTGCTGGTGAAGCTGTACGGCACCGCCGAGCGCGAGGACGCCGAGTACGCCGACCGCGCCCGCGCCGTCCACGACGTCGGGGTGCGCCAGGCCATGAGCAGCCGGCTCTTCTACACCTCGCTCGCGGCGCTCGCCTCGCTGGCGACGGCCATGGTCTACGGCGTCGGCGGGCTGCTCGCCGTCGCCGGGTCGCTGAGCGTGGGCACGCTGCTCGCCCTGGCCGCGCTCCTCGGCCGCCTGTACGGGCCGATCACCGGGCTGTCCAACGTGCAGGTCGACGTCATGACGGCGCTGGTCTCCTTCGAGCGGGTCTTCGAGGTGCTCGACCTCGCGCCGGGCGTGCAGGACCCGGCTGCGCCGAGACCGCTGCCCCCCGGCCCGCTGGCCGTCGAGCTCGACGGCGTCACCTTCGCCTACCCCGCGGCCGGCACGGGCACGCTCGCCTCGCTCGCCGGCCAGCCCGCGGGCCCCCCTACGGCGTCGTCGGGCGAGCGCGCGCCCGAGGAGGTGCTGCACGGCATCGACCTGCGCGTCGAGCCCGGGCAGCTGCTGGCCCTGGTCGGGCCCAGCGGCGCGGGGAAGACCACGATCACCGCCCTGGTCGCCCGCCTGCACGACGTCGACCGCGGCGCCGTGCGCGTCGGCGGGGTCGACGTCCGCGACGTCGCGCAGGCCGAGCTGCACCGCCGGGTCGGCGTCGTCCCGCAGGACGCCCACCTGTTCCACGACACCATCGGGGCGAACCTGCGCTACGCCCGGCCGGAGGCCACCGACGAGGAGCTGTGGCGGGCGCTGGAGGCGGCGTCGGCGGCCGCGCTGGTGCGGGCCCTGCCCGAGGGGCTGGACACCGTGGTCGGCGACCGCGGGCACCGGCTCTCGGGCGGCGAGAAGCAGCGCGTGGCGCTGGCCCGGCTGCTCCTCGCGGCGCCGTCGGTGGTGGTGCTCGACGAGGCCACCGCGCACCTGGACTCCACCTCGGAGGCGGCGGTGCAGCGCGCCCTCGACACCGCGCTGGCCGGCCGCACGAGCATCGTGGTCGCGCACCGGCTCTCCACCGTGCGCAGCGCCGACCTCATCGCCGTGGTCGACGGCGGCCGCGTGGTCGAGCGGGGGCGGCACGAGGAGCTGCTGGCCCGCGGCGGCCTCTACGCCACCCTGCACCGCACCCAGTTCGCCCCGCAGGCCCACCAGCAGGCCCGTCCGCAGGAGGGGGCCGACCGGCGCGACGCCCCGCTGGCGAGCTGACCCGGCCGCGCCTCAGGGCGCGTGCTGGGCGGCGCGCTGCTCGGCCGCGTCGAGGGCGGAGTCCTCGGCGTCCTCGTCGCGGCGCGGGCGCGGGGCGCGACGGCGCACGGGCTCCTCCGGGGTGGCGGCGTCGTCGCGGGTGACCCGCCGCACGTGGACGGCGAGGAACGCCCAGAGCCCGGCGGCGAAGACGAACCACTGCAGGGAGTACCCCAGGTGCGGGCCCTCGTCCGCCGGCGGCCGGGGCGGCAGCGCGGGGTTCACCGCGGGGCGCGGGTCCTCGGCCACCAGCTGGCCGTAGGCGCCGGTGAGCAGCCGGGCCGCCAGGTCCGGCTCGGCCAGGTCCTGCTCGGCCAGGGCCTCGGCGACCGCGCCGGCGAGGTCGACGCGCTGCACCTGACCCGCGGGCGCCGTCCGGGTGTCGGCGGGCTCCGGCGGGCGCAGCCGCGCCACGACCTCCACCGGCCCCGCCGGAGGGGCCGGCACCTGTGCAGGCCGCGAGCCGTCGGGCCCGGAGGGGATCCAGCCGCGGTCGACGACGAGCACGTCCGCCCCGCCCGCGGCGGTGGACGAGGCCTCGTCGAGCAGCAGGGGGGTGAGCACGAGGTAGCCGTAGCGGCCGTCCAGCGGGCGGTTGCGCACCAGCAGGGTGCCGTCGGCGGCGTACTCGCCGGTGACCGCGACGGGGGTGTGCTCGGCGCCGTCGGGCAGCGGCGCCCGCGGCGAGCCCAGCACCGAGCCCAGGGCCACCGGGGCGGCGTCGTAGTTCGCCTCGACCGCGGCGATCCGGGCCAGGCGCTGCTCGCGCCGGTCGATCTGCCACAGGCCGAGCAGGACGCACGCCACCGAGGCCACGAGGGTCACCGCGACCGCGCGCCCCCACCGCCGGGCCCACGTCACCGCAGGTCCCGGGTCACCGCGGGCGTGCCGCGGCGCGGGCTCAGGAGGCCAGGGCTCCGAGGCGCTCGGCCGGCACGACCTCGCGCAGGAAGCCCCGCGCGTCCAGGTGCTGGCTCAGCGACTCCAGGTGCTCCTCGCACGCCAGCCAGGTCTTGCGCCGGTCGGGGGTGTGCAGGCGCGGGTTGTTCCAGCGCAGGGCGTGCACGGCGCGGCCCCCGCAGGCGCGGGCGCTGCAGACGAGGTCGGACGGCGGCTCGTGCTGGGGTCCCGGCATGGGCCCCAGTCTTCACGGGCGACACCGCGATGACCACCCCCGGCCGCCCGGCGTTCACCGACACGCCGACGCCGGGCACAGGCGCGGCCGATCCCGAGCGCACGGGAGGGCTCAGGAGGCGCGGGCCCGGCTCGAGCCGGACGACGGGCGCCGGGCCTCGGCGGCGGGCTCGCCGCCCCAGCCGGCGGGCGGAGCGTAGGAGTGCTGCCACGTCCCGGCTCCTGCGCCGCCGCGGCGGCCCGGACGGGACGGTGCGGGGCGCGGGGGGCTGGTGCGGGCCGGCACCGTGCGG
>CADCUY010000126.1 GCA_902806005.1 uncultured Quadrisphaera sp.
CCGCGCCGCCGCCCCCCGCGGCCCCGGCGCCGCTGGCCGTGGGCGACGTCGCCGAGGTGGCCACGGCCCCGACCTCGACCACGTCGCTCTCGCGCACCGACGGCCGGCCCAGCATCGGGGTGGCCGTCACCCGCACCCCCGACGGCAACACCGTCGCGATCTCCGAGGAGGTCGGCGAGCTCGTGCCGGCGCTGCAGGAGGCCGTGCGCGAGCAGACCGGCGGCCAGGCGCAGGTGACGGTGGTCTTCGACCAGGCGCCGTTCATCGAGTCCTCGGTCGAGGACCTCACCGTCGAGGGCCTGCTCGGCCTGGCCTTCGCGGTGCTGGTGATCCTCGTCTTCCTGCTCTCGGTGCGCTCGACGCTGGTCACCGCCGTCTCGATCCCCCTGTCGCTGCTGTTCGCCCTGATCGGGCTGCTCACGGCCGGGTACACGCTGAACCTGCTCACCCTCTCGGCGCTGACCATCTCGATCGGGCGGGTCGTCGACGACTCGATCGTCGTGGTGGAGAACATCACCCGGCACCTGCGCCTCGGCGAGGACAAGCGCACGGCCATCGTCGGCGGCGTCCGCGAGGTCGCCGCCGCGGTCACGGCCTCGACGGTGACGACGACGGCGGTCTTCCTGCCGCTGGCCGTGGTCGGCGGCACCGCGGGCGAGCTGTTCCGGCCCTTCGCCGTCACCGTGGCGCTGGCCCTCGGCGCGTCGCTGCTGGTCTCGCTGACCATCGTGCCGGTGCTCTCGTGGTGGTTCCTGCGCGCGCCCGACGACCACGCGGGCGCCCGGCCCGCCCGCGTGGCCGACGCCCCCGACCGCCTGCAGCGCGCCTACCTGCCGGTGCTCCGCGCCAGCCTGCGCCGCCCGCTCCTGACCGCGCTCGCCGCGGTGGTCGTGCTCGGCGGCACGGTCGGCCTGGCCACCCGGCTGGAGACCGACTTCCTCGGCAGCGCCGGCCAGAACACCCTGACCGTGGCGCAGCAGCTGCCCGCGGGCACCTCGCTGGAGGTCACCGACGAGGCCGCCCGCCGGGTCGAGGAGGTCATCGCCGACCAGCCCGAGGTCGTCACCCAGCAGGTCACCGTGGGCAGCGGCGACCCCGCCCAGGCCCTGTTCGGCGGCGGCTCCGGCGGCAGCGCGAGCGCGAGCTTCGCGGTCACCCTGGAGCTCGGCGACGACGCGGAGGCGGTGCGCGACCGGCTGCGCGCCGCGCTGGAGGACCTCGACGACGTCGGCGAGGTCACCGTCTCCCTCGGCCAGGGCGGCCCGGGCAGCGAGGGCGTCGAGGTGGTGGTCCAGGCCCCCGACGAGGAGGTGCTGCGCGAGGCCACCGAGCAGGTGCGCGGCACCGTCGAGGACGCCCCGGGGGCGCAGGACGTCAGCGACGACCTGGCCGCGGAGCTGCCTGCCCTGGCCGTGGTCGTCGACCGCGAGGCCGCCGCCGCGGTGGGCCTGAGCGAGGCGGCGGTGGGCCAGGCGGTCTCCGCCCGCACCCAGGGCAGCCGGATCGGCCGGCTGGAGACCACCGACGGGCCGCAGGACGTCGTGCTGCGGGTCGGGGCGCCGCCGGCGGACGTCGTCGCGCTGCGCTCGCTGCCCCTGGCCGCGCCGCTCGCCCCCGGCCAGGTGGTGCCGCTGTCGGCCGTGGCCGAGGTGCAGGAGGTCGAGCAGCCGACGACGATCACCCGCCGCGACGGGCGCCGCAGCGCGACGGTGACCGCCGCGGTCTCCACCGAGGACAGCGGCGGGCTCGGGGCGCTCTCGGCCGACCTCGGCGAGCGCCTGGACGCCCTCGACCTGCCGGCGGGCGCCACCGCCACCCTCGGCGGGGTGAGCGCCGACCAGCAGGAGACCTTCGGCCAGCTGGGCCTGGCCCTGCTCGCCGCGATCGCCATCGTCTACACGGTGATGGTGGGCACCTTCCGCAGCCTGCTGCAGCCGGTGGTGCTCCTGGCCTCCATCCCGTTCGCCGCCACCGGCGCCCTGGCGCTGCTGCTGGCCACCGGCACCCCGCTCGGGGTGGCCGCGCTGATCGGGGCGCTGATGCTGGTCGGGGTGGTGGTGACCAACGCCATCGTGCTGATCGACCTGGTCAACCAGCACCGCCGCGACGCCGAGCACCCGCTCCCCCTGGCCGAGGCGGTGGTCGAGGGCGCGCGGCACCGGCTGCGGCCGATCCTCATGACGGCCCTGGCGACGATCCTCGCCCTGACCCCGATGGCGCTCGGGATCACCGGGGGCAGCGCCTTCATCTCCCAGCCGCTGGCCCTGGTGGTGATCGGCGGGCTGGTGAGCTCGACCGCGCTGACCCTGGTCATCGTGCCGGTGCTGTACCTGGTCACCGAGCGGCGCGTGGAGCGGGGCGCCGCTCGGCGCGCGGCCCGCCGCACGAGCCGTTCGCAGCGGCGCCAGGACCACCGCCGCCCGCCGGAGCAGCGCCGCGGCGGCGACGGC
>CADCUY010000127.1 GCA_902806005.1 uncultured Quadrisphaera sp.
GCCGGCCGCGCCGTCGGCCCGCAGGCCGGGGGCGGTCGCCGCGCTCACGCCAGGTCCCGCCGGCGTCCGGCCCGCCACTGGACGAGCGTGAGGGCCAGGACGATCGCGTACAGCACGACGCCCAGGGCCGCGGCGTAGCCCTGGCGGCGCTGCTGGAACCCCTCGGCGTAGGCGTAGTTCACCAGCAGCGTGGTCGCGTTCGCCGGCCCGCCCCCGGTCATGACGACCACCAGGTCGAACACCTGGAAGGTCGAGATGACCAGGTGGACGAGCAGGAAGAAGGTGGTCGGCGCGAGGATCGGGACGGTGATCGAGCGGATCGTGCGCCAGCGGCCGGCGCCGTCCAGCGCCGACGCCTCGTGCACCTCCGCCGGCACGCCCTGCAGCCCGGCGAGGTAGACCACCATGACGAAGCCGAGGTTGGCCCAGACCGACACGATGATGATCGAGGCCATGGCCGCGGGGCCGCTGGTCTGCCAGCCGACCTCGGGCAGCCCGACGTCGGAGAGCAGCCGGTTGGCCACCCCGGCGCTCTCGTTGAAGATCCACCGGGCGACGATGCCGCTGGCCGCCGCGGAGACCACGACCGGCACGTAGAACAGGGCCCGCAGCAGGGCCCGCGCGGGCACGGCCCGGTTCAGCAGCAGGGCCAGCCCCAGCCCGCCGAGCAGGCTGAGAGGCACGGTGACCGCCGCGAAGACGGCGGTGTTGGCCAGGGCGCGCCAGAACAGGGCGTCGCCGGCGATCCCGGCGAAGTTCGCCAGTCCCACCGGCTCCGGGTCGCCGAACCCCGAGTGCTCGGTGAGGGAGTAGTACCCGGTCATCGCCAGCGGGGCGACCATGAACACGCCGAAGACCGCGAGCGCGGGCGCGACGAAGGCGAGCCCCGTGACCGCCTCGCCGCGGCGGCGGGTGCGCGGGCGGCGCCCGCCGGGGCCGTCCCGGAGCGCGGCGGCCTGGCCGAGGAGGGCCACCGCGGCTACGCCCCGAGCTCCTCGACGGCGGACTGCAGCCGGGCCAGCGTCTCGTCGACCCCCCGGCCGCCGGTGAAGCAGGCCTCGAGCTCCTGCTGGAGCGCGGCGTTGATGCCGCTGAACTGCGGCGAGGTGCTCGCGCTGACCAGCGACGCGGGGATGGTGGTGGCCTGCTCGACGAAGACCGGCATCAGGTCGGGGCGCACCGCGTAGGTGAGGTCGGCCGCGGTGAGGTCGGTGCGGGTGGGGAGCACGGTGGTCTGCTCGCAGAACAGCCGCATGCTCTCGCGGCTGGCCAGGAACGCCGCGAACTGCGCGGCCGCCTCGAGGTTCGGCGCGTCGGCCGGGACGACGACGGCGTTGCCGCCGAGGTCGGTGGCCGCGGCGGCGTCGCGGGGCAGGAAGGTCGCGCCGAAGTCGAAGTCGGTGGTCTGCTCGGTCAGGCTCGGCAGCAGGAAGTCGCCCGCGTGGATCGCCTTCAGCCGGCCCGAGGGGAAGGCCTCGTCGGGGTAGTTCGCGGCCTGGACCAGGTAGCTGGGGTCGTGCAGGCCCGCGGTGTAGAGGCCCAGGCAGTGCTCCAGGGCCCGGGCGCCGGCGTCGGAGGCGATCGTGACCGACGTCCCGTCCTCGCCGTAGACCGACCCGCCGGCCTGGGCCAGGAACGAGAGCCACCGGTAGGCGCCGGCCGCCTGCCAGTTGACGGCGAGGGGGTGGCCGTCGGGGTCGGCGCCCTTCAGCTCGCCGAGGACGCCCAGCCACTCCTCCCAGCTCCACGCGGCGTCGAGGGTGGTGGGCACCTCCGTGATCCCCGCCGCCTCGAAGGCGGGGATGTTGTAGACCAGGGCGCTGACGTCGGTGTGGTGCGGCACCCCCACCGGCGCCCCGTCGGCGAGCACGGCGCTCCACAGGCCGGGGGTGAACGCGTCGCCGAAGCCCGCGGGCAGCAGGTCGGTGAGGTCGGCCAGGGCGCCGACGGAGGTGTAGGCCCCGATGTCGATGTAGGACACGCGGAACAGGTCGGGCGCGTTGCCCGACTGCAGCCGGGAGTCGACCGTGGTGAGGATCTGGTCGTAGGCGAGGTTCTCCAGCTCGACCCTCACCCCGCTCTCGGCCCGGAACGCCTCCGCGAGCTGCTCGAACGCCGCCAGCTCCGCGTCGGTCGCCCAGGTCACCATGGTCAGGGCGTCGCCGTCGCCGGACCCGCCGCCCGAGCCGCAGCCCGCCAGGGAGCCGCCCGCCAGCGCCGCGGTGCCCCCGGCGCCGAGCGCGGTCAGGAACGAGCGGCGCGACGGGCGGCGCGAGCGCGGTGCGGGCATCGGGGACCTCCTGTCGGGCGGCGGCGCGGCCCGGTCAGCGTGGCCCACCCCTCTCGCGCGGGCCACTCCCGCGGCCCCTCCGTGACCGTGATCACGGGGGCGGGTGGGCGGCACAGCCCCGGGCGGAGCACCATGACGGGGTGCCCAGGGTCGCCGTCGTCACAGGCGGGAGCGCCGGCATCGGCCGCGCGACCGCGGAGGAGCTGGCCGCGCAGGGGTGGTCGGTGGCCGTGCTGGCCCGCGACCCGGGCCGCGTGGCCGAGACCCACGCGTCCCTGCTGCGCCGCGGGCGGCCGGCGCTGGGCCTGAGCGTCGACGTCGCCGACCCCGCCGCCGTCGACGCCGCCGCCGACCGGGTGGAGGCCGAGCTGGGCCCGATCGACCTGTGGGTCAACAACGCCATGGCCACCGTGGTGCAGCGCGCCACCGACCTGACCGCGGAGGAGCTGCGCCGGGTCACCGAGGTCACCTACCTCGGCACCGCCCACGGCACGCAGGCGGCCGTGCGGCGGATGGCCCGGCGGGGGCCCCCGGCGCCCGGCGACCCGCCGCGGGTCGTCGTCCAGGTCGTCTCCCTGCTCGCCTTCCGCCCCATGCCGCTGCAGGCGGCGTACTGCGCGGCGAAGAACGCGGTGGTCGCCTTCACCCGCAGCCTGCGCACGGAGCTGGTGCACGACGGCGTCGACGTCGACCTGTGCCTGCTCTACCTGCCCGGGGTCAACACCCCGCAGCCCGGGTGGGCGCGCAACGGGATGGGCCGGGCCCAGCAGATCCCCGCGCCGGTGTACGACCCCCGGGCCGTGGCGCGGGCGGTGGCCCGCCTGGCGCGCTCGCCGCGGCGCGAGGTGTGGTTCGGCACGACCAGCGTGCTCAGCGCGCTGGGCCAGTGGGCCAACCCGTCGCTGATGGACCGGTTCATGGCGCGCACCGCGTGGGACGGGCAGTTCGCCGAGGGCCCGCCGCCGGACCCCGAGGGGAACCTCTTCACCCCGGTGCCCGGCGACGTCGGCGTCGACGGGCCGAAGACGGCGACGGCGATCGACCGCGACGGCGACCTGGCCACCTCGCGCGGGCGCGACCTCGCGGTCGCGGGCACCGCGCTGCTCGCCGCGACCGGGGCGGTCAGCCTCGTGCGGCGCCTGGTCGGCGGCCCCGGCGCCCGCTGAGCCGCCCGCCCAGCAGCCCGGTCAGGGACCCGGTCAGGGCACCAGCGCCCGCACCTCGCCGGCGACGAAGCGCACGAAACCCTCGGGGTCGGGGTCGTCGGCGGTGGGCTGGAGCACCACCGTGGTCGCCCCGGCCGCGGCCCAGCGCTGCACCGCCTCGGCCACCGCGCCCGCGCCGCCGGCCACGCCGACGTCCTGGCCCGGGTCCAGGCCCCAGCGGCGCAGGTCGCCGTCCAGGCGCTGCTGGGCGCCCTCCCCCGTCGCGGCGATGAGGTAGACCACCAGGGCGTGCTCGTCGGTGCGGCCGGCCGCCGCCCGGCCCTCGTCGACCAGCGCCCGGGCCGCGCGCACCCCGTCGGGGGTGGTGCCGCCGGTGAGGATGGTGCCGTCGGCGACCTCGCCGCACACCCGCAGCGAGACGGGCCCGGTGGCACCGGCGAGCAGCGGCGGCGGGCGCAGCGGCGGCCAGTCGAGCGCGACGTCGTCGAGGTGGACGTAGCGCCCGGCGGCGGTCACCCGCTCGCCGTCGAGCAGGGCGCGCAGCGCGGTGCCGTGCTCGCGCAGCAGCGCCACCGGGGACTCCACGCGGGCCCCGACCTGCCCCATCCAGTCCTGGACGCCGTGGCCGACGCCCACCAGCGCCCGGCCGGGGAACATCCGGTCCAGGGTGGCGACCTCCATCGCCGTCAGCGCCACGTTGCGCAGGGGCACCGGCAGCAGGCCGACGCCCACCCGCAGGTGCTCGGTCCAGGCCAGGGCGGCGGCCGCGGCCGCGACGCCCGACTCGCGGAAGCAGTCCTCCCACAGCCACAGCTCCTCGAGGCCCGCGGCGTCCGCGGCGCGCGCGACGCCGCGCAGGCGCTCGGGGGGCAGCGAGGGCAGGAAGACGGCGCCCAGCGCGGTCACGCCGGTCCGCTCACTGCAGGTAGCTCTCGACCGTCGTGCTGCTGCGGCCCTCGGCGCCCTCGGGGTCGGTGTGCGCGTCGTCCCGCAGGGCGCGGCGGCGGCGCAGCAGGTCCCAGCACCGGTCGAGCGCCACCTCCAGGCTGCGCATCCGCTCCTGCTCGTCGGCGGTGTCGACCTCGCCGCGCGCCGCCTGCTGGCGCAGCGCGTGCTCGGCGTCGACGAGCTCCTTGATCTGGTCGAGGATCTGCTGGTCCTGCACGGGGGGCTCCTGGGGTCGTCGGCGGTCCGCCACGGGCGGCTGGCTCGATCGTCCACGCCGCCGCCCCCTCGCGCACCGGCGGGCCCACCGCGACCCGGTCAGGAGGACCTCCAGTGACGGTCGGTGACCTCGGGCGCGATGAGCGCCGGGGGCCTCGACACGATCACCACCGACTGGCAGCATCCGCCCGATATGCCCGGTCCGTCCCCGGGCGGTCAGGTCGGGCACTCCGCGCTCGCACCCCGGCTCGCGGCGTCCCGCGGTCCCGGCACCGGGCGCAGCGCACGACACCACAGCGACGAGAGGCGGCAGCAGATGGGGTCTCCCCCCAGCGGGTCCGGTCGCGAGGTCCGCGACGCCGACGTCCTCGTCATCGGCTCAGGACCGGCGGGCGTCACCGTGGCGCTCGAGCTCGCCCGCGCCGGCAGGTCGGTGCTCATGCTGCCCGGCGGCGGGCGCCGCGAGGGCGAGGCGGCGCGCGACCTGCACCGGGCCGAGGGCGTGGACGGCCCGTGGGGCCACGAGCCGCTGGAGCAGAACCGGCGACGGGCGATCGGCGGCGCCAGCGCCCTGTGGGGCGGGCGCTGCGTGCCCCTGGAGCCCATCGACTTCCAGGCCCGCGACTGGGTCGCGGGCAGCGGCTGGCCGGTGGCGTACGAGGACTACTGGTCGTGGGTGCAGCGGGCCTGCGACATCCTCGACATCGGGCCCGCCGACTTCCGGCGCACGCCGGACCTCGACCTGCTGACCGGCACGCCACCGGCGCAGCTGCCCGGCGACGAGGTCACGCAGGACTCCCTCGAGCGGTGGAGCGCGAAGTTCCGCTTCTCGCGGGTGCTGCGGCGCGACCCCCACCTGCGCCAGCGCTGCGAGGTGCTGGTCGACGCCCACGCCGTCGGGCTGGTCGTCGAGGACGGCGAGGTCACCGGGGTGACCGCCCGGCAGGGCGACCGCGAGCTGACCGTCCGGGCCCGCACGGTGGTGCTGGCCACCGGCGGGCTGGAGAACGCGCGGATCCTGCTCAGCAGCGACCTGGCGCGCGGGCTGCCGGCGCTGGGGCGCTACTACATGACCCACACCGTCGGCACGTTCCTCAGCGTGCGGATGCCCGAGCGCGGCTCGCACGCGGGCGACCTGTTCCGCGAGGACGGGGTGTACCTGCGCCACCGGTGGCGGCTGGGCGACGACGTGCAGCGCAGCGCCCGGGTCGGCAACGCCATCGCCTACTTCGCGCGGGCGCCCCTGGTCGACGCCTCCGTCAACGAGGACCCCCTCACCTCCGGGGTGGCGATGGCCAAGATCGTGCAGGACGCCGTCCGGCGCGGCCCGGTGGCCGGCGCGTCGCTCGTGCGCGAGCGCGGGGTCGAGCTGCGCCAGCACGCCCGCGTGCTGCGCTCCACCGACGGCGCGTTCTGGCGCCGGACGACGCGCCTGGCCGGGCAGCGGATGGCCCGCCGGTCGCTGCCCACCCTGCTGCCGCACCCCGACCAGCCCGTGCAGCACCTGAGCTTCCAGGGCGAGCACCTGCCGAACCCCGACAGCCGCGTCACCCTCGGCAGCACGGCGGACGCGCTCGGCGTGCCCCGGCTGCGCGTGCGCGTGGCGCTCTCGGACGGCGACTTCGACACCGTGCTGCAGCTCCACCGCAGCATGGAGCGGTACCTGCTGCCCCGCGGCGCGGTGCCGCTGGCCTCGCCGGAGCAGGTGGTGGAGACCATGCGGGCGCGCACGGCGGGGGCGTTCGAGTCGCACGCCCACCACCTGGGCACGACGCGGATGGGCACCTCCACGCGCGACAGCGTGGTGGACGCCGACGGGCGCGTGCACGGGGTGAGCAACCTCTACGTCGCCGGGTCGAGCACCTTCCCCACCGGCGGGCACGCCAACCCGACCCTGTCGATCGTCATGCTCGCCGCGCGGCTGGCGAACCACCTGGCGGTGCTGCCCGCGCGGCCGCCGCGCACCTCCCTCGCCTGAGGGCCCCGGGCCCTGGAGACCCCCTCGGGAGGAGGCTCGAACCGCCTCTGACCTGCGACGACGGGGAATGTCGAGGCTCCTCGGAGCGCTGTAGCAAGGGCAGCAGCAGACGGAGGGAGCAGCCCGTGAAGGGTGATCGGGTCGAGATCGTCATCGACGCCGGAGGTGCCGTGCGCACCTACGAGGTGGAGGCCACGCGCGCGGGCCGCAGGGTGGAGACCACGCACGGGCGCGGGGTCGTGGAGGTCACGGAGGTGACCCGCGGCGGCAGCGCGGTGCGCACGGCGCGGTTCATGGCCGCGCGGGTGCTGGCCCTGGTCGAGCACCCCGTCCCGCGGCCCGAGGCCTCGGAGCAGGGCGTCGTGACGCCGCTGCGCCAGCACGCCTGAGCCCGGCGCACCACCCCGGGACGCCGCAGGGGGCCACCGTGACCGGTGGCCCCCTGCGGTGCGTCCCGCTGTGCGCGAGGGGGGACTTGAACCCCCACGCCCTTTCGAGCACACGGACCTGAACCGTGCGCGTCTGCCAATTCCGCCACTCGCGCGAGCCCGTCGAGACTAGCACCCGCGGCGCCGGGACCCGGGTGCCCCACGGGGGCGCCCGGGTGGTCGCCGCGGCCCCCCGGCTCGCCGGGAGCCCGCCAACACCGACGCCCGGCGCGCGCTCTGGCTACCATCGGTCGGGCCCGCCGGCGCCGCGCAGGACGACCACGACCACCGGCCCGCCGCGAGCGGGCCCCGAGGGAGGAGACCCGCCCGTGGGAGTGCTCGACCGTTTCGAGCGCGGCGTCGAGCGCGTGGTCAACACCGCCTTCGCCCGGGCCTTCAAGTCGGAGGTGCAGCCGGTGGAGCTCGCCAGCGCCCTGCGGCGCGAGGCCGACACCACCGCCGCCGTCGTCGGCCCCGACCGCACCCTGGTGCCCAACGCGTACACGATCGAGCTCGGCCCGGGCGACCACGAGCGCCTCGACGCCTGGGCCGACCAGCTCACCGGCGAGCTGACCACGGCGCTGACCGAGCACGCCCGGGGCCAGCGCTACTCCTTCCCGGGGCCGGTGAGCATCCAGCTGGTGCGCGACGAGGAGCTGGCGACCGGGGTGTTCCGCGTGCGCAGCGCCCGGGTGCGCGGCGGCATCGCCCCCGGCACGGCGGCCACGGCCACCGTGGCCCACCCCGTGCTCGACGTCGACGGCAAGCGCTACCAGCTCACCGAGCGGCTCACGGTGATCGGCCGGGGCGCCGACTGCGACGTCGTCCTCGACGACCCGGGCGCCTCGCGCCGCCACGCGGAGATCAAGGTCGAGGCCGGGCGCATCCTCGTCCGCGACCTCGGCTCGACCAACGGCACCACGGTGGACGGCGAGCGCCTCGGGGAGCGGATCAAGGTCGCCGAGCTGGACGACCGCAGCACCGTGGGGATCGGGCGCACGACGATCACGGTGATCGCCCGCGGTGCAGCGGCCCCCGCGCGCCCGGACGAGGAGTGGTGAGCCCTCCCGCATGAGCGAGCTCACCGTCACCCTGCTGCAGCTGGGCCTGCTCGCGCTGCTGTGGCTGTTCGTGGTCAGCGTCGTCGGCGTGCTGCGCCGCGACCTCTACGGCACCCGCGTGGTGCAGCGGCCGAGTGCGGCGCCCGCTCCGGGCGCCCCCGCGCCGGCCCGGCCCGCCC
>CADCUY010000128.1 GCA_902806005.1 uncultured Quadrisphaera sp.
GGCGAGGCCGCCGGCCTGCAGGGCCTGCCGGTGGCCCTGCAGGCGCAGCCGCGCGGTGCCGGCGCCCCCGGCGGTCGACGCGCCCACGGCGGCGATCCGCCGCCGGCCCAGGGCCACCAGGTGCGCCGTCGCCTCCTGCGCAGCGGCCACGTTGTCGACGACGACCCGGTCGAACAGGGCCCCGGTGCCGCCGGCGTCGTGCTCGCCGAGCAGCACCAGCGGCACCTCGCCGGCGCGGTCGCGCAGGTCGTCGGCGGTCAGCCCCCACGGGCTCAGCAGCAGCCCGTCGACCAGGTGGGCCCGGGCGCCGCCGAGCAGGCGCCGCTCCCGCTCGGGGTCGCCGCCGGTGGCGTCGGTCAGCAGGGTCCACCCGCGCTCCTCGGCCGCGGCGGAGAGCAGGGCCGCGAGCTCGGCGAAGTAGGGGGAGTCCACCTCGGGCACGACGAGGGCGACGAGGCCGGTGCGGCCCCGGCGCAGGCTGCGGGCCGCGGCGTTGGGGCGGTACCCCAGCTCGGCGATCACCGCGCGCACCCGCGCCCGGGTGGGCTCGGCCACGTGCGGGAAGTCGTTGACCACGTTGGAGACCGTGCGGGGCGAGACGCCCGCGACGCTCGCGACGTCCTTGATGCTCGCTCCCACGCGGGCAGTATTGCCACGTTGCATGCGACGTGGCAATACTGGTTCCACCGCGTTCCCCACCGGAGGAGAGACCGTGAGCCAGTCGACGACGACACCCGCGCCCCACCACCCCGACAGCCCCGTGCCGGTGTACGGCGCTGCCGTGCCCGAGGGCGCGGACGAGGAGACCAGGGCCCTGGTCGAGACCCTGTACCGCGACGGGATCGTCGCGAAGAAGGGCGCCTTCACCCCCGCGTGGGCCGACGCGATGCGCGAGGACGTCGAGGCCGCCCTGGCGGAGGCCCTCTCCCGGCCGGACGGCGCCGTGGGGCGCGGCCCCGACCGGTACTACGTGGAGATCCACCCCGAGCAGCTGCGCGGCTTCGTCGACCTCGTCGACCACCCGTGGGTGCGGACGGTCTGCGAGGCGGTGCTCGGCCCGGACTACCAGGTCGTCGAGCTCGGCTTCGACGTGCCCGGCCCCGGCGCGGTGAACCAGCCGTGGCACCGCGACTTCCCGATGCCGGAGGAGACCCGGCGCACCGGGCGGCTGACGTCGCTGGCGTTCAACCTCACCGGCGTCGACACCGCCGAGGACATGGGCCCGTTCGAGGTGGCCCCCGGCACCCAGTTCGACCTGTCCGACGGCTTCGACCACGGCATGTTCCCGCCGAAGTCGCTCTACGGGCGCTTCGAGGAGCGCGCGGTGCGCAAGTACCCGCAGCGCGGTGACGTCTCGGCGCGCTCGGCGCTGACCGTCCACCGCGGCACGAAGAACGACTCGCAGCTGACCCGCCCGGTGCTCGTGCTCGGCGTCGACGCCCCCGGGGCGGGCAACGCGGAGCACCACGACATGGCGGTGACGAAGGGCTACTACGAGTCGCTGCCGCAGCGGGTGCGCGACCACCTGGTGTGCCCGGTGGTCGACGAGCTGACCCCGATCACCCAGAAGCACACCATCGAGGGCCTGGTGATGGGCGAGGCCTGACCGGCCCCGCCCACCCCGTCCCTCGCCGGGCCGCCCGCCGGCGGGGCCTCAGGAGCCGAGGCGCTCCGCGAGGTCCCGCTGGCGGCGCGAGAGCTCGGCCAGCAGCTCGACCGCCGCGCGGCTGGCCCTGGCCTCGCCGTCGCCGGTGGCCCCGGCGAGCTCGGAGACCGTGCGGGCGACGTCGTGCACCACCGACGAGGCGCTCTCGACGCCGCCGCTGATGTGCGCGGTGGTGGCGTCCTGCTCCTCCACCGCGGTGGCGATGCTGGCCTGGTAGTCGTTGATCCGGGCGATGACGGCGGAGATCTCCCCGAGCGCCGACACCGCGCCGGTCGAGTCGTCCTGGATCGCCTGCACGCGGGCGGTGATGTCGTCGGTGGCCTTCGCGGTCTCGCGGGCCAGCTCCTTGACCTCCCCGGCGACCACGGCGAAGCCCTTGCCGGCCTCGCCGGCGCGCGCGGCCTCGATGGTCGCGTTGAGGGCGAGCAGGTTGGTCTGCGCCGCGATGGAGGCGATCACCTGGACGACGTCGCCGATCTCGGCCGAGGAGGCGCCGAGCTTGGCGACGGTCTCGTTGGCCGAGGCCGCCATGCTCACCGCGTCCGCGGCGACGCCCGAGGCCTGCGCGGTGCTCTGGGCGATGTCGCGGATCGCGGCCTGCATCTGGCCCACGCCCGCACTGATGCTGCTCATCGTGCCGCTCATCTGCGCGGCGGCGCCGGCGACGCCCTCGGCGCGGGTGGCGGTGCGGTCGGCGGCGCTGCTGCGCTCGGCCTCGGCGGCGGCGAGGGCCGCGGCGGCGGCGTCGAGCGCGGCGGCGCGGCGGGCGAC
>CADCUY010000129.1 GCA_902806005.1 uncultured Quadrisphaera sp.
AGGCGGTGGACGGCGGTGCTCGCCGTCGCCGTCGGGGCCGCCGCCGTGGCCGCCACGGCCACCGACGCCGAGCGCCGCGCCGAGCCGCAGCTGGCCCTCGCCTACGCCGACCGCACCATCGGCCCCGACCAGCAGCGGGTGATGCGCAGCCTCGCCGCGCTGCCGCTGCCCGCCGGGGGGCGGGTGCTCGGCGACCCCGTCGACGGCTCCCCGTGGCTGTACGCGACCACCGGCACCCTGCCGCTGTTCACCCACTACGACGCGCGCGAGCCCGACGGCGCCGCGGCGCTGCTGCTCGAGCGGCTCGACGCCGTGGACGCCGACCCCGCGGTGCGGGCCGCCCTGGCGGAGCTGCGGGTCTGCTACGTCTACCGCAACGACGCCCTGGTCTCGCGGCGCCAGGAGACGGCGGCGGGCTTCGACGCGCTGGACGCCGCGGCGTCGCTGCGGCTGGTCGCCCGGGCCGGCGCGGCGAGCGCCTACCGGGTGGAGCCGCCCGTGCCGGGGTGCTGAGCCGCAGCCGCAGCGGACGGCGGCGGCCCGCCCGTGGTGGGATCGACCCGCAGGACACCCGCCGACGACGCCGGAGGCCCACCGTGCGCACCGCCCTCGCCCAGGTCGCCAGCACCAGCGACCCGGCGGCGAACCTGCGCCTGGTGCGCGCCGCCGTCGAGGACGCCGCCGCGCGGGGCGCGCGCCTGGTGGTGCTGCCCGAGGCCGCGATGTGCGCGTTCGGCACGCCGCTGGCGCCCGTCGCCGAGCCCCTCGACGGCCCGTGGGCCACGGGCGTCCGCGAGGTGGCCGAGCGGGCGGGGACGACCGTCGTCGTCGGGATGTTCACCCCCGGCCGCGACGGGCGGGTGCGCAACACCCTGCTCGTCACCGGTGGAGGGGTGGAGGCCTCCTACGACAAGGTGCACCTCTTCGACGCCCTCGGGGCGCGCGAGTCGGCGACGGTCGAGCCCGGGCGGGAGCTGGTGGTCGTCGACGTCGACGGCGTCGGGGTCGGGCTGGCCACCTGCTACGACCTGCGCTTCCCCGGCCTGTTCCTGGCCCTGGCCGACCGCGGCGCCCAGCTGGTGGCCGTGCCGGCCTCGTGGGGCGCCGGGCCGGGCAAGCGCTCCCAGTGGGACCTGCTCGTGCGGGCGCGGGCGCTGGACAGCACCACCTTCGTCGCCGCCTGCGACCAGGCCGACCCGGCCAGCGCCGGTGCGGGTGCCCGTCCCGTCCCCGGCGCGCCCACCGGGATCGGCGCGAGCCTGGTCGCCTCGCCGCTGGGCGAGGTGGTCGACCAGCTCGGCCCGGAGCCCGGTGCGCTGGTGCTCGACGTGCCCACCGAGCAGGTGGCCGCCGTCCGGCGGGTGCTGCCGGTGCTCGCGGACCGGCGGCACTGAGCGGCGGGCCCCGGAGACGCCCGCCCCTGCGGCCTGAGGCTCAGCCGTAGGCGCCGAAGTCGACGACCGCCCACAGCTTCCCGCGGCGGTCGTGCACGACGCCGATGCCGACGGTGTCGTACGCGCCGCTCAGCGCGTTCGCCCGGTGCCCGGGGGAGGCCAGCCACGCCTCGTGGAGCGGCACCGGCTGGCCGCGCAGGCCGTTCCCGACGTTCTCGCCGCCGGCGGAGCTGCCGGCCGGCAGCTGCAGGCGCAGCGAGCCGTTGTGGCGCAGTGCACCGGACGACGCCATGGCCCCCGCCCAGGCCTGGGCCACGCCCTGCACCCAGGGGTCGCGGCGCAGCGGGGCCAGGCCGTGCTGCGCCCGGGTGGCGTCGAGCAGGTCGTACAGGGCGGTGCGGTCGCCCTCGAGGGCGCGCTGCGCCGCGGTCGGCCCCGCGACGGCGTGGGCCGAGCCGGTGTCGGCGGCCGCGACCGGTGCGGTGGCCGCGCCGAGGCCGAGCAGCAGGGGCACGACGACGGCGACGAGGCTGCCGCGCGAGCGCCCGGCGGACGCGCGGCGACGACCCCGGTCGAGCAGGGCCGGGGTGGTGGTGGAGCAGGGCACGGTGCCTCCGGGACGAGAGGTGCGGCGGTGGAGCGCTGGTGTCGGACCCGCGGAACCTAGTGGGTCCGGGGCACGATGGGGTGAACGGAACATCGCGGCCTCGAGTCGCCGCGGTGCCGCTCACTCCTTGTTACCGTGCGGCTGTCGGCGCGGCGGGGCCACCGGGTGGGCGGCGCGAGGACCCGACACCCAGGAGGCAGGGCACGCGCATGGGCACCTGGCTCCCCGCGGCGCTCCCGGCCGCCGTCGCGCTGCTGCTGCTCCTCCTGCCCGGCCTGGTGACGGCCCGGCTGGCCGGCGTGCGCGGGCTGGTGGCCGCGGGCGCCGCTCCCGGGCTCTCGATCGGGGTGCTCGGGGTCTCCGCGGTGGTGGCCGGCGCGGCCGGGGTGCGGTGGTCGCTGCCCGTGGTCGCGGCCGGCACCGCGGTCG
>CADCUY010000130.1 GCA_902806005.1 uncultured Quadrisphaera sp.
GGCCCGACGCCGCGGAGCCGGCGGCGCCGAAGCCGGTCTCGTGACGCCGCCGCCCGCGCTGCGGGCCCTGCGGTGGTGGGACGTGGCCGAGCTCGTCCCCCTCGAGCGGGAGCTGTTCGGGGCCGGCGCGTGGAGCGCGGAGACCTTCTGGTCGGAGCTGGCCGCCCCGGACCGGGCGTACCGGGTGGCCGCGGGCCCCGGCGGGGCGGTGCTCGGGTACGCGGGGCTCGCCGGGGGCGTGCGCACCGAGGCCGACGTGCAGACCCTGGCCGTGGCCCCGGCCGCGCAGGGCCGCGGCCTGGGCCGGGCGCTGCTCGGCGCGCTGCTGGCCGAGGCCCGCGCTCGGAAGGCGACCGCGGTGCTGCTCGAGGTGCGCGCCGACAACGCCCCGGCGCTCGCGCTGTACGCCTCGGCCGGGTTCGAGCGGATCGGGCTGCGGCGCCGGTACTACCCCCCGGACGTGGACGCCGTGGTGATGCGGCGGCGTCCGGCCTGAGCCCCGTCGCGAGCAGGCACTCTGCAGCAGTCGGCGACACGCCGCGGCGCGGCGTCCTGAGTGCGGCGTGTCCGCCGTCCGCCGCAGAGGTTCTGCACGGGCCCCGGCGTCACGGGCGCCGCAGGTCGTGCCAGTGCGGTGGTCGGCCGCGCGACCAGACCTCGAGGACCTGCTCGGCGACCTGCCCTCGTGAGCGGACCACGTGCTCGAAGGCGAACCGGACCCACACGTATCCGGCGGCGGACAGGGCCTGGTTGCGGCGCCGGTCCTCCCGGTAGCTCGTCCGGTCGGCGTGGAAGGCGTACCCGTCATCCTCGACCACGAGCCAGCCGTCGACCAGGAGGTCGACGCTGCCGACGCCGCGCAGGCGGACCTGCGGCTCCACCTCGACGCCCAGCGGCCCGAAGACCGCCAGCAGCTCGAGCCGGGTGAAGGACTCGATCCCGGACATCGCGCGGGCGTCGGCAGCGGCGAGCACCGCCTGCCAGGCCCGGTAGCGGATGCCGCCGGCCGCAGCGAGCTCCGCTGCGTCGCACCGCCCGGTGCGCAGGACCTCGTCGACGAGGCTGACCGCCACCGCGAAGGGCGCGCACCGCGCGGCGCTGACGAGCGTGGCGGCCAGGCCCAGCGCCCCGCCGTCCTCGGGCAGGCCCTCGCGGTGGACCACGGTGCCGGGCCAGGTGCGCACCGTGCCCCTGGCCGCCCGCACGTGCACCAGCGGCTCGGGCCGGAGGACGGCGAGGCCCTGCTCGCGGGCGGCGTCGAGGCAGCTGAGCACCCCGCCGACCGCTGCGCGCGCCAGGTGGTCCCTGGAGCAGTCGGGCAGCGCGTACAGCCCCCGGGCGGCGCGGACGACTGAGCCAGTGCCCACGGCCGCGTCGAGGGCGCGTCGGGGGACCCCGGCTCGCAGGAGGGGTGCGCACCGGGCTGCCCCTCCGAGCCGCTCGAGTGCGGTGGTCGCGTCCACGGTGCGAGCGTGGCGCGGCGGCCCACATCGCTGGTGCCGCAGGCCGCGGAGCTGTGGACGGGCCGGCGGGATGTGGACAGGGACTCTGCAGCAGGCGGCGACGCGCCGCCCCCGGCGACGCGCGACCGCTGCGTGTCGCCCGGGACGGCAGAGCTCCTGCTCGCACCACCACCGGCCCGTGACCGGGTGCCCGTCTACGGTGCCCGGGTGAGCGCCGTCGAGCCCCTGGTCCTGGGCATCGAGACCTCGTGCGACGAGACCGGCGTGGGGATCGTGCGCGGCACCGCGCTGCTCGCGCACGCGGTGGCCAGCAGCGTCGAGGAGCACGCCCGCTTCGGCGGCGTGGTGCCCGAGGTCGCGAGCCGCGCGCACCTGGAGGCGGTGGTGCCGACGCTGCGCCGGGCCTGCGCCGAGGCCGGCGTGACGCTGGGCGAGGTGGACGTGGTGGCGGTCACCGCGGGCCCCGGGCTGGCCGGGGCGCTGATGGTCGGGGTGGCCGCCGCCAAGGCGCTGGCCCTGGCGCTCGACGTGCCGCTGCTCGGGGTGAACCACCTGGTGGCCCACGTGGCGGTCGACCTGCTGGTCAACGGGGCGCTGCCCGACCCCGCGGTGGCGCTGCTGGTCAGCGGCGGGCACACCGAGCTGCTGCTCGTGCGCGACGGCGTGCGCGAGGTGCAGCTGCTCGGCCAGACCCTCGACGACGCCGCGGGGGAGGCCTTCGACAAGGTGGCGCGCCTGCTCGGGCTGCCCTACCCGGGCGGGCCGCACGTGCAGCGGGCGGCCGCGGGCGGCGACCCGCGGGCGGTGGCGTTCCCGCGCGGGCTGACCGCCGCCCACGACCTGCGCCGCCACCCGTACGGCTTCTCCTTCTCGGGGCTGAAGACGGCGGTGGCCCGGCACGTCGAGGCCACCCGCCGCGAGGGGCGGGAGGTGGCGGTCGCGGACGTCGCGGCCTCGTTCC
>CADCUY010000131.1 GCA_902806005.1 uncultured Quadrisphaera sp.
CGCCCGGCTCGGAGGACTGGCTGACCGTCGAGGCCGCGCTCGCCGCCGCGACGGCGGCGGCGGCCGCGGGCCACGTCGTCGCCCGGACCCAGGTGGACGTGAGCGGGCCCGCGGCGCGCGGCGCCGCTCCGGCGGTGCCCGGTGAGCCGGTCGTCGTCGAGGGCGGCACCGTGCGCGTCGGGGACGCCGTCCTCGACCTCGCGACCGGCCGGCTGCGCTCGGTCGGCCGCCTCGCCGTCGACGGGCCGCAGCTGGAGCTGTTCCGCGCGCCGACCGACAACGACCGGGGCGGGACGCCGCACGCCTACGAGGACGTCGACCCGGCGCTCAGCCACGGCGCCGGCGACGACGCGCTGCCCTCCGCCGAGCGGTGGACCCGCCTCGGACTGGACCGCCTGCAGCACCGGGTGACCGGTGTCGCGGTGCACGAGCGCGCGGTCGTCGTCCGGGTCAGGGTGGGCATCGCCGCCTCGGACCTCGGGGTCGACGTCACCCAGCGCTGGACCGCGCGCGCCGACGGGGCCGCCGAGCTCGCCGTCGAGGTGGTGCCGACGGGGCCGTGGACCGGCACCTGGCCGCGCGTCGGCGTGCGGCTCGACCTCCCCGCGTCGGTGGACCGGGCGGCGTGGTTCGGCACCGGGCCGCAGGAGTCGTACGCCGACTCGGACCACGCGGCCGTCGTCGGCCGCTTCGCCTCGGACGTCGACGACCTGGTGGTGGCCTACGCCCGGCCCCAGGAGAGCGGGCACCGGCCCGGTCTGCGGTGGCTGCGGCTGACGGCGGCAGGAGGGCCGGGCCTGCACGTGGCCTCGCTCGCCGACCGGCCCGGCGAGGCGCGCGTCGGCTTCACCGCCCGCCGGTGGACGCCGCAGGAGCTCGCCGCGGCGGCGCACGACCACGAGCTGCCGCCCTCGGAGCGCGTCGTCCTGCACCTGGACGCCGCGCAGCACGGCCTGGGCAGCCGCGCCTGCGGCCCCGACGTCCTGCCGCAGCACGCGCTCGCACCGTCGGCACGGGCCTTCCGCGTGGTGCTGCGCGCCACCTGAGGGCGCCCCTGACGGGCTGGGTCAGCCCGCCCGCCGCCGCCGCAGCACCACCGCCCACAGGCCCACGGCGAGCAGCCCGTCGCAGGCCAGGCTCGCCACCACGGCGCCGGCGACCCCGAGCCCGGGCACGAGCAGCAGGCACAGCACGACGTTGACCCCCGCCACGCCCACCTGCCAGGCGCTGCGCACCCCCTGGTGGCCCGCGCCGGTCAGCGCGTCGGCGGCCAGGTAGTGGACGACCTTGAGCAGCGGCAGCACCGCCAGGGCGCGCAGCACGTCGACCGACCCCGCGTACGAGGGCCCGAGCAGCACCGGCAGCAGCGGCGCCCCCAGCGCCAGGGCCGCGGCGGCGACCAGCCCGAACGCGACGCCGGGCGCCGCGAGCCGCCGGGCCACCCCCAGCGCCCCGGGCAGACCCTCGGCCCCCGCGGCGAAGAACCGCGGGTACGCCGCGGCGAGCACCGCCCGCGCCGGGGTGAAGGCCATGTCGACCACCCGGTAGGCGGCGGTGTACGCGCCCGTGGCCCCGGCACCGGCGAACCGCTCCAGCGCCACCTTGTCGACGTCGTTGTAGACCGCCTGCGCGGCCAGCCCGATCGAGAACTGGACGCCGTCGCGCCACTGCCGCACGTACGCCAGCGGCCGCGCGGGCGCCGGGCCGACGTCGCGGCGCACCGCGACGAGCAGCGCAGCCGCGCCGAGCAGGCTGGCGGCCGCGTAGGTCCACGCCCACGCGCCCAGGGTGAAGGCGGTCGGCGAGGCCAGCAGGGCGAGCGCGCCGAGCAGCCGCAGGGCGGTGAAGGACAGCTGGACGGCCGCGGTGCGCCGCATCCGCTCGGTGGCGGTGTAGACCCCGGCGGCCACCTCGGCCAGGAGGCTGCCGACGAGGTCGGCGACGGCGAGCGCGGCGATGACGGCCAGCGGCAGCTCGGTGTCGAGCACCACCGCGGCGAGGGCGGTGACGACCGCGGTGGCGGCCGCCCCGCCGACGCCGGTGACCCACGCGGCGGAGGCGAAGTTGCCGGCCGCGCTGCCCGGGTCGCGGACCACGGCGCGGATCATCAGGTGGACGGCGCCGAGGCTGGCGAACGGCAGCACCAGGGCCACCAGGGCGAGCACGGCCGAGAGCACGCCGAAGCCCTCCGCGCCCAGCGCCCGGGCGACGACGAGGAAGTACAGGCCCTGGAGCACGGCCCGGCCGCCGTGGCCGGTGAGCATCGCCGTGACGTTGCGCCGGGAGGGGCCGGAGGCCACCGCGGGCGTGGTGGGGGCCGGGCTGCTCACCGCAGCACCGCGCGCCAGGCGGCGGTCACGGCGGCGGGGTCGAAGGCCTCCTGCCGGGCGCGCCAGGCCCGCTGCGCCGCCTCCCGCCGCTC
>CADCUY010000132.1 GCA_902806005.1 uncultured Quadrisphaera sp.
TGCCGCCGGTCCAGGGGCCCTGAGGCCGCGTTCCGCCCCCCCGGCGGGGCCCCGCGCACGGGGAGGTGCCCGAGCCCCCACCGCTCGCGCACGCTCCGGCGAGCGCCGCTCGAGGCGCCGCCTAACCTCGTGGGGTGAGCTCCACCCCCCTCCCGATCAGCACCCCCGGCGCCCAGGGCGTCGACGCCCGCGGCGTCGAGGCCTTCCTCGACGCCCTCGACGCCTCGCCCGAGATCGAGGTGCACGGCGTGGTGGTGCTGCGTCACGGGCACGTCGTCGCGCAGGGCTGGTGGTCGCCGTACGCCGCCGAGCGCGTGCACCTGGTCTACTCGCTGAGCAAGAGCTTCACCGCCGCCGCCCTCGGCCTGGCGGTCGACGAGGGCCTGGTCGACCTGGACACCCCGGTGGTCGCGCACTTCCCCGAGATGGACGCCGACATCACCGACCCGCGCAGCCGCGCGATCACCCTGCGGCACCTGGCGGCCATGGCCAGCGGGCACGCCGGGGAGACGTGGGAGCCGGCCGTCGTCCTCGACCCCGCCGAGCCCGTGCGCGGGTTCCTCAAGCTCGCGCCCGAGGCCGAGCCCGGCAGCGTCTTCGCCTACAACCAGTCGTGCACGTACGCGCTCGCGGCGGTGCTGCAGCGGGCGAGCGGCCAGACCCTCACCGAGTACCTGCGCCCCCGGCTCTTCGAGCCCCTCGGCATCGGGGCCGCCGCCTGGCAGCAGCACCCCGCCGGGCGCGACGCGGGCTTCACCGGCCTGCACGTGACCACCGACGCCGTGGCCCGGCTCGGGCAGCTGCTCCTGCAGGGCGGGGTGTGGGAGGGCCGTCAGGTGCTGCCCGCGGCCTGGGTGGCCGAGGCCACCCGCCGGCACGTCGACACCCCGGACGCGGCGGAGGTCGACTCCCGGCAGGGCTACGGCTACCAGTTCTGGATGTCGCGGCACGGCTACCGCGGCGACGGGGCCTTCGGCCAGCTCTGCCTGGTGCTCCCCGAGTGCGACGCCGTCGTGGCCGTCACCGGCGGCAGCACCCGCCCCCAGGCCCTGCTCGACGCGGCGTGGGAGCACCTGCTGCCCGCGCTCGGCGGCGGACCGGCGCCGGACGCGACGGCGGACGACGCCCTGGCGCGCCGGACGGCGGCGCTCGCACTGCCGCCGGTGCTGCACCCGGACACCGACGACCCGCCGGCCTGGCGCGGTGCCGCGTTCTCCCCGGTGGACGGGGAGTGCCCGGGGCAGCCGGGGCTCAGCGCCATCGGCGTCCGGGCCGCGGAGTGCGGCTGGGAGCTGACGCTCACCGAGGCCGGTGAGCCGCTGATCGCCCGCCTGGGCATCGGCGGCTGGGCCGTGACCGACGCCGCCTCGGGCGACGGCGGGTCGGTGCCGGTCGCGATCAGCGGCGGGGGGAGCGCGGAGAAGGTGCTGCGGTTCGACGTCCTGTTCCTCGAGACCCCGCACCGCCTGGCCGTGACCTGCTGGGCCGAGACCACGACGTTCGAGGCCACCTGGGTCACCGCGCCGCTGTGGCCCAGCGCGCTGGCCGACCTGCGCGCCCCGGTGTGACGGGGCGGCAGGCCGCGCGGCTCAGGACTCCTCGGGGCTGACCAGGAGGTCGTCGCGCTGCGCGGCGTCGTCGGTGGTCAGCGGCGGGCGCTCGCCCTCGGCCTGGGCGCCCTCGTCGACCTCGAGCCCGCCGGTCCCGACGGCGACGTCGGTCGCCGCCGGGGTGTCGGGCTGGCTCACACGCGCCGGCCGCGGCCGCCGAGCACCCGGGCGAGCAGCTTCTGGATGAGGACGCCCTTGAGCAGGCCGGAGATGAGTCTCATGGTGGATCCCTTCGTCGGTGGACGTGATCTTGGTGTTCCTACCCGCTGCGCGCCGGTCCATGCGCAGCTCGCCCGTCTGCCCACCTCGCCGCCCTCCGGCGGGTGATCCTGGCCCGCGTGAGGATCAGCGAGGGCGTGCTGCTGTGCAGCCCCGGCGACGTGGTGACCGCGACGACGTGCACCCACCGCGCGGTGACGGCGTTCCGGGTGGCCCACGGCGTGCAGGCCCCCGAGCCCGCCGCCGAGCCCGACGCGGTGGCCCGCGCCGGCGACGCCCACGAGGCCGCGGTGGTCGAGCGGTTCCGCGCGGCCGGCGCCGCCGTGGTCGACCTCTCGGGCCGGACGCCGGACGCCTCGTCGTGGGCCGCGCTCGCGGCCGCCACCCTGGCGCAGCTGCGCGGCGGGAGCGCCGACGTGGTGCTCCAGGGCGGCGTCCTCGACGACCGCCCGGCCGGGCTGTCGCTGGTGGGGCGGCCCGACCTGCTCGTGCGCACCGGGGCGACGTGTCGGGTGGAGGACGCCAAGCTGGCCCGCAGCGTCGCGCCCACCGCGGTGCTGCAGACGATGCTGTACC
>CADCUY010000133.1 GCA_902806005.1 uncultured Quadrisphaera sp.
CCGGCTCGGGCTCGAGGGCGCCGTCGGGCCCGGCGGACTCGCCGGCGAGGTCCTCGCGGTAGCCCGCCCCGGGCAGCCGCGGCGGCGCGTGCCCGGCGTCCAGGGCGGCGACGTGCTCGCCGATGACCTTCAGCGGCAGGTAGTGGTCGCGCTGGAGGGAGAGCACCAGCCGCAGCCGGGCCACGTCGCGGCGGGAGAACTTGCGGTACCCCGACGGGGTGCGCGCCGGCGCCACCAGCCCGCGGTCCTCCAGGAAGCGGATCTTCGAGTGGCTCACGTCCGGGAAGTCGTCCTGCAGCTCGGCGAGCACCTCCCCGATGGTCAGCAGGTCGGCGGGCACCGGCCGGCGCCGGCCGCCGCCGGTGGGGCCGTTCCCGGGCTGGGCGCCCTGGTCGGCGCCGTGCTGCGCGGGACGTCCCGGGGACGGCGCACCGGTGGCGGGCCCGTCGTCCGAGGAGCGGCCCACCGCTCCTCCGGGGCTCACGAGGTGGACCGGTGCGGGTGGTAGGTCAGCCGGTACTTGCCGATCTGCACCTCGTCGCCCGCGGACAGCGTCTTCTCGTCGACCCGCTCGCGGTTGACGTAGGTGCCGTTGAGGCTGCCCGCGTCGCGCACGACGAAGGAGTCGGTCCCCCGCACGAAGTCGGCGTGCTTGCGCGAGACGGTGACGTCGTCGAGGAAGATGTCGTTGCTCGGGTGGCGCCCGACGGTCGTCCGCTCGGCGTCGAGCAGGAACCGCGCCCCCGCGTTCGCGCCCGTCTGCACCAGCAGCAGCGCCGACCGCGGCGGCAGCGCCTCGATGCTGCGGACCTCGTCACCGCTGAGCCGGCCCTGCTCGGCCTCGGTCTCCGGGGTGATCGCCGCGAAGCTCATCGTGGTGTCGGAGGAGTCGCGGCGCTCGGCCGGCGGGACCCGCGGGGCGTGCGGCCCCGCGCCCTCCGGGCGCTCGGGCCCGGGGCGGGCGCCCTCGTCCCCTCGGTTCTCCTCCACGCTCCACCCTCCGCTCAGCGCGTCCCGCGCCCGGTCGTGCCGGCGCCCTGCCGCGCCGTGCCTGCTGTGGCGGTCAGACTAGTGCTCCCCCGACCCGCCCCGGCCCCTCCCGGTGCCGGAGGGTGACGTGTCGGGGGCCTCCGGCGGGCAGCGCGCGGAGCACCGCGCGCCCCCGGGGATCAGCTCAGCGAGGCGCGGTAGCCCTCGGCGTCCAGCAGCGTGCCGACCTCCGCCGGGTCGTCGGGGGCGATCTCCACCAGCCAGCCCTCCCCGTAGGGGTCGGAGTTCACCAGCTCCGGGCTGCCGTCGAGGGAGTCGTTGCGCGCGACCACCGTGCCCGTGACGGGGGCGAACAGGTCGCTGACGCTCTTGGTCGACTCCACCTCCCCGCAGGTCTGGCCCGCGTCGACGTGGGCACCGACCTCGGGCAGGGAGACGTAGACGATGTCGCCGAGCTCGCCCTGGGCGTAGTCGGTGATCCCGACCCGGACCCCGCCCGGGCCCTCCCCCGCGTCGCCGGGGAGCACCCACTCGTGCTCCGGGGTGTAGCGCAGGTGCCCGGGGTAGTCGTGGTCGGCCATCGGGGTGCCTCTCCTTCGCGGTCGCGGGCCCCGCTAGGGCGAGGCAGCGGTGGGTGGGTCGGTCGGCGGATCGGCGGGGCGAGCGTAGGCGGGCTCCTGGACCTCCCGCAACGCGGTCACCTCCACCACCTCCCGCTCTACGACGACCGCGGTGCCGCCGTTCAGCGCGGCGGTCTCGATGACGCCGCCGGGGAACTCCATCGCGGACGCGAGGGTGGCGGCGCTGCCGATGGCCCGGAAGGTGTACGGGGCCTCCAGCACCGTCCCGTCGACCTCGACGGCGCTGCCGCCGCCGGCGACGTCCGCGTCGACGAAGTAGGTGCTCGCCACCACGCGGACGTCGCCGAGCTGGATGGCCTCGGCACCGGCGTCGCGCATCTCCTGGACGGCGGCGAGCAGCACCTCGGCGTCGTCCTCGCCGCCGGTGATGGTCAGCTCGATGCCCGGGCCGGTGGCCGGCACGGTGCCGGCGAGCACGCCGAGGACGTCGAGCCGCTCCCGGGCCAGCTCCCGGGCTGCCTCGCTCTGGTCGCTGCTGCTGAGCAGCTGGTCGCGGGTGCCGGTGAGGTCGCGCACCTCCTGCTGGAGGCGGTCGGCGCGCTCGGTGGTGTCGTCGAGGAGGGCGATCAGCTCGGACTGGCGCAGCGAGGCCAGGTCGGCCTGGCTGCGCTCGCGCAGCTGGGTGACCAGGGCGAGGCCGAGGAGCAGGCAGAGCAGGCCGCTGAGCAGCTGGGCGCGGGTCGCCCGCGGGCGCATCGCGGCGAGCAGGCGCTGCCGGCCGGTGAGGGCCTCGGGCTCGGGCTCCGGCGCAGGCTCCGGCGCGGGCCCCG
>CADCUY010000134.1 GCA_902806005.1 uncultured Quadrisphaera sp.
GCAGCTGCCGCAGGCCGGCGAGCAGCGGGGCGCCCGCGGTGCCGACGACGAGCGCGGGCCCGCCCAGCAGGGGCGCGCCGGGCTCGTGGCGTCGCAGCTGCTCCGGGCGGGGCAGCCCGAGCCGGCGGGCGGCCCACGCGCCGGGGCCGGCGGCGGTCAGGGCCTGGTAGCGGTCGGTCGACCGGGCCCGGGCCGGGGTGCGGGCGCTCACGCCGCCTCCACGATGGCCACGACGCCCTGGCCGCCGGCCGCGCACAGCGAGACCAGAGCGCGCACCGGTGCACCGCCCGGCCCGCGCCGGTCGCGCAGCTCGCGGGCCAGCTTCGCCGTGGTGGCGAGGATCCGGCCCCCGGTGGCCGCGAAGGGGTGCCCGGTGGCCAGCGAGGAGCCGGCGACGTTGAGCCGGCTCCGGTCGATGGCGCCCAGCGGGGCGTCCAGGCCGAGCCGGTCCTTGGCGAGGTCGGGGTCCTCCCAGGCGGCCAGGGTGGCGAGCACCGTGGAGGCGAAGGCCTCGTGGATCTCGTAGAGGTCGAAGTCCTGCAGCGCCAGCCCGTGGCGGGCGAGCAGCCGCGGCACGGCGTGGACGGGCGCCATGAGCAGCCCCTCGTCGCCGTGCACGAAGTCGACCGCGGCCGACTCGGCGTCGACCAGGTGGGCGAGCACGGGCAGCCGGCGCTCCGCCGCCCACGCGTCGCTGGCCAGCAGCACCGCGGAGGCGCCGTCGGTCAGCGGCGTGGAGTTGCCGGCCGTCATCGTCGCCGGGGCGTCGAGCCCGCGGCCGAAGACCGGCGGCAGCGCGGCCAGCTTCTCGGCGGTGGTGTCCGGGCGCAGGGTGTCGTCGCGGGTCAGGCCGAGGTAGGGGGTGACGAGGTCGTCGAAGAAGCCGCGGTCGTAGGCGGCGGCGAGGTTGCGGTGGCTCGCCAGCGCCAGGGCGTCCTGGTCCTCGCGGCCGACCTCCCAGCGCGCGGCGGTGATCGCGGCGTGCTCCCCCATCGACAGCCCGGTGCGGGGCTCGGCGTTGCGCGGGGGCTGCGGGCGCAGGTGGCTCGGGCGCAGCCGGGCGAGGGCGGCGGCGCGCTGGCGCGGGGTGCGGGCGGCGCTGAGCGCGAGCAGCACCCGGCGCAGGCCGTCGTCGACGGCGATCGGCGCGTCGGAGGCGGTGTCGACCCCGCCCGCGATGCCGGCGTCGACCTGCCCCAGGGCGATCTTGTTGGCCAGCAGCACCGCGGCCTCCAGGCCGGTGGCGCAGGCCTGCTGGACGTCGTAGGCGGGCGTGGTCGGGGCCAGCGCCGAGCCGAGGACGGCCTCGCGGGTGAGGTTGAGGTCGCGGCTGTGCTTCAGGACGGCCCCGGCGACGACCTCGCCGAGCCGCTCGCCCTGCAGGGCGTACCGGGCGACCAGGCCGTCGAGGGCGGCGGTCAGCAGGTCCTGCGCCGACGCCGCGGCGTAGCGGCGGTGGGCGCGGGCGAAGGGGGTGCGGTCGCCGCCGACGATGGCGGCCCGTCGGGTCGCGGCGCTCGGCGGGGCCGCGGGCGCGGGAGGGGTCATCGGCCCAGCGTAGAGCGGACGGGCGGTAGCCGGTACTGGGGGTAGCAGGTACCGCACGTGCCGGTTACTGTGGGCGGGTGAGCGCCGAGACCACCGCCGCGGGCGCCGACGGCCGCAGCACCCGGTGGGAGGCGCACCGCCGCGCGCGGCGCGAGGAGCTCGTCGGCGCCGCGCTCAAGGCGATCTCCCGGCACGGCCCCGGCGTCGGCATGGACGAGATCGCCGCCGTCGCCGGCACCTCCAAGACGGTGCTGTACCGGCACTTCGCCGACAAGGACCAGCTCTACCTCGCCGTGGCCACCCGGGTGGACGAGCGCGTGGCCGGTGCCCTGCGCGCCGCCATCGCCCAGGCCACCGGCTTCCGCGAGGGGCTGCGCGCCGCCGTCGGCGCCTACCTGCACCTGGTCAGCTCCGACCCGGCGGTCTACCGCTTCGTCGTCCGGCGCGCCGGGGTGGAGCGCTCCACCCCGCCCGGGGTGGTCGACCCCGTGGCCGGGCTCAGCGCCGCGGTCAGCGCCGAGCTGGCCCGGCTGATCGACCGCCACCTGCGCGCCGGCGGGGTCTCCCGCGCGGCCTCCGCGGCGTGGGCCCACGGCCTGGTGGGCATGGTGCGCGCCGCCGCGGACCACTGGCAGGACGCCGTCGCCGCTGCCGCCGCCCTCCGCGACGCCGACGCCGCCGGCGACGGACCTCCCGGCCGCGGGCTCAGCGCCGACGAGCTCGCCGACCACCTGACCGACCTCGCCTGGGGCGGCCTGGCCCCGGCGCTCGCCCCGCACGCCCTCCCCACCGCCCCGCACGACACCACCCCGCACGACACCACCCCGCACGACACGGCCGCTCTCGACGAGGA
>CADCUY010000135.1 GCA_902806005.1 uncultured Quadrisphaera sp.
CCTGGCAGGTCGCCGCACGCGGGGCGGCGTCTTCGGTGCGCGCGAGGTGGAGGATGACGGCATGAGGGCGATCCCCGGTCGTCGGGGGCTGGTGGGCGGCCTCGGCGCGCTGGCCGTGCTCGGCGGAGCCGCCGGCCTGTGGCAGGTCACCGGCCACCCCGAGGTCGTCGCCGTCGACGCCGAGGTCTCGATGCTCGTCAACCTCCGCTCGTCCGGCCCTCAGAACAGCGCGCTCATCTCCGGGCCGCTGACCGTCATCGGTGGCGACTGCCTCGGGCTGTCGTACCCCGGTGGGGCCCTCCCCGACGAGGAGCACGTCCTCCTCTTCCCCCACGGGACCACCGCGGCGCCCGGAGGGCAGGGCATCGTCACCCCCGGCGGCGCGACGATCCTCATCGGTGAGGAGCTGTCGGGCGGTGGCGGTGGCCGTGAGATCGAGCAGGGCGACAACTGGATCCTCGAACGGTGGCCGACCGCCCCTCGAGGGTGCCTGGGCGCCGACGAGGCAGCCGCCCTCAGCACGGTCGAACCCCTGCCCGCGCCCTAGGGGGTCGCGGCCTCGGCCGACCGGGTCTCCGCCCACGGTCAGGTGAGGCTCTTGGCGAACCAGTGCTCGGCGTAGGGGCCGCCGCCGAAGGCGGGCACCTCCTGGTAGCCGAGCGCCGCGTACAGGCCCCTGGCCTCGACGAGGTCCGCGCGGGTGTCCAGGCGCAGCAGGGTCACGGCGTGCTGCCGGGCGTGGTGCTCGACCTCGCCCATCAGGCGCCGGCCCAGCCCTCGGCCGCGGGCGGCGGGGGTGACGTACACGCGCTTGACCTCACCGACGGCCTCGGGCAGCAGGCGCAGGCCGGCGCACCCGAGGACCCCGGGGCTCCCCGGCCCGCGGAACCCCGAGCGGCGGCTGCGAGGGTGGGCGGCCTTCGCGCTGTCGGTGGTCCTGAGCCCCTTCCTGCACTGGGGCGGCCGGTGACGCGCTGCGCACCGCACCACCGGCACGATGAGCGAGGGCGCCGGTGACCGGCGTCGGGCTGGTCCAGGAGTGGTCGGCTCCGGGGGTGGACTCGTGGACGTGAGCACCGCCCCGGTCGTCGTGGCGCCGGGCGTCAACGGTTCCGGTCCCCAGCACTGGCAGAGCCTCTGGCTCCCGGGCATGGCCGGTGCGGTGCGGACGGCTCCCCACTCGTGGGACGTCCCCGAGCGAGAGGACTGGATCGCCTCCTTCGACCGGGCCAGCGACGACATCGGCGGCGGCCCGGCGCTGGTGGTCGCGCACAGCTTGGGCTGCCGGGCGGCGGTGCTGTGGGCCGCGCGGGCGCCGGAGCGGGTGGCGGGGCTGTTCTGCGTCGCTCCGCCGGACGCGGCGGGGATGGCGCGCGCGGGCGTGGTGGGCTTCGACGACGCCGACCACGTGCGCCCGCCGGTGCCGGTGCTGCTGGTGACCAGCGACGACGACCCCTGCGCCACCCCGGGTTCCTCCCGGGCGCTGGGGGCCGCGTGGGGGGCGAGCACGGTCGCGCTCGACGGGCTCGGCCACGTCAACGCCGACAGCGGCCTGGGCCCCTGGCCGCAGGGCTGGCACCTGCTGGTCGCCTTCGCCGCGGGGCTCTGAACCGCCCCCGGGGCACCGCCGCCGTCACGGACTCGGCCCGCCTGCCGACTCAGGAGCGCGAGAGGTGCTCGCTCGGCTCCCTGGTGGCCGGGTCCCTGGCCCGGTCCTGCGCCACCTCGAGGACCAGGCGCGAGCACCACCCCGCCGGGTCTCCCAGCCGTGGCCGGCGAACTCCTCGCGGCGGTGTCGGTGACCGACGCCGGCGCCCGACCCTCTGCGCTCGGGGGTCAGCGGGGCTGCGCCGCGGGCGGCACCACGATGTCTCCGTAGATCTGGGTCGGCGGCGCGTTCTCGTCGTCGATGGTCCCGTGGGCGTCGACCAGGGTCCGCGACCCGAGCGGCTCCCCGAGCTCGACCACCAGCGGGGCCAGCGGATGGCCCGGGCACGCCTGGGCGCCCTTGCGGATGTACGTCGAGACGGCGATGCGCACCTCGGTGCCGGTCAGCTCGACCACCGGCTCTGCGGTGTTGCCCGCGGCACCCTCGCCGCTGGTGCAGCCCTGCTCGTCGACCAGCACCTCCACCGACGTCGCCGCCGGGTCGGGGGTGGAGCCTGTGGGCAGGAACCACACCGCCGGCTCGGTCAGGGTGGGGTCGCGGTCGTCGGCGGAGAACTCCGCCGTGAAGGCGACGTCGCGCCCCAGCGCGGCCCGCGCGGCCTCGACCACGGCCGCGGCGGTCGCGTCGTCCGCCCGCTTCACCCCGGTGGGGACGTAGTCGATGCTGAAGCGGGCGGTGGGGGCGTCGAGCCCGCCGCCCCAACCGTCGCCGGGCTGCACGTCGGC
>CADCUY010000136.1 GCA_902806005.1 uncultured Quadrisphaera sp.
GGCGCGAGGACGGCGCCGCCCTCGACGCGCTGCTCGCCGCCGCCACCGCCCGCGGCGAGGTCCTCGAGGCCGACGGCGCCTGGGGCGGCTCGCCGCGCTCGGTCTCCTTCGACGTCCAGGCCTTCCGGGTGGCCGTCGACCCCGGCACGGGCGAGGTGCGCGTGCTGCGCAGCGTGCACGCCGCCGACGCGGGCACGGTGCTCAACCCCGAGCAGTGCCGCGGCCAGGTCGAGGGCGGCGTCGTCCAGGCCCTGGGCGCCGCCCTGCACGAGGAGGTGCGCCTGGGCCCCGACGGCGCGGTCGCCAACGCCGCGTTCCGCGGCTACCACGTGCCCACCTGGGCCGACGCCCTCGGCACCGGGGACGGCGAGGGCGGCGCGGCCACGGAGGTGCTCTTCGCCGCCACCGCCGACGCCCTCGGCCCCGCCGGGGCGAAGTCGATGTCGGAGAGCCCGTTCAACCCCGTGGCGCCGGCCCTGGCCAGCGCGGTGCGCGACGCGACGGGAGTGCGCCTGGCGCAGCTGCCGATGAGCCGAGACCGGGTGTGGCTGGCCCTGCAGGACCACGAGCGGGCGCGCGGGGGGACGGCGTGAGCGGCCCCGGGGCCCCGCACGGGCCGGAGGCCGAGTGGCTCGGCCGGGCCCTGCAGCTGGCGCACGACAACGTCGCCGGCGGCGGCGGCCCCTTCGGGGCCCTGGTGGTGCGCGACGGCGAGGTGCTGGCCCAGGGGGTGAACCTCGTGACGCCCACCCTGGACCCCTCCGCCCACGCCGAGGTCGTCGCGATCCGCCGGGCCTGCCAGGCGGTCGGCGACTTCCGGCTGCCCGGGTGCGTCCTGGTCAGCTCGTGCGAGCCGTGCCCGATGTGCCTGGCCACGGCGCTGTGGGCGCGCGTCGACCGGGTGGTCTACGGGGCCGACCGGCACGACGCCGCCACCGCCGGGTTCGACGACCGCGCGTTCTACGACCTGTTCACCACCCCGCGCGAGCGGTGGGCGGTGTCGGTGAGCCAGGTGCCCCACGCCCGGGCCGTCGCCCCCTTCACCGCCTGGGGCGCGCGCACCGACCGCACCGACTACTGACCGGGCGGTCGCCCCCGGGGCGACGGCGGGCACCCGGCCCGGTATGACTGTGCGCTCACCCGCTGCGTCCCACTGTGCGAAGGAGCACCCATGACCACCTTCCCGCCCGGCTTCCTCTGGGGGTCCGCCACCGCCTCGTACCAGATCGAGGGCGCCGTCGCCGAGGACGGCCGCACCCCCTCGATCTGGGACGTCTTCAGCCACACGCCCGGCAAGGTGCTCGGCGACGACACCGGCGACGTCGCCGACGACCACTACCACCGCTACGCCGACGACGTCGCGCTGATGGCCCGCCTGGGCCTGCAGAGCTACCGCTTCTCGGTCGCCTGGCCGCGGATCACCCCGCAGGTGACCGCCGACGAGCTCGGCCCGGTGAACCCCGCGGGGCTGGCGTTCTACGACCGCCTCGTCGACGCCCTGCTCGCCGCGGGGATCGCCCCCGCTGCCACGCTGTACCACTGGGACCTGCCGCAGGCCCTCGAGGACGCCGGCGGGTGGACCGACCGGCGCACCGCCGAGCGCTTCGGCGAGTACGCCGCCGTCGTCGCCGAGCGGCTCGGCGACCGCCTGTCGATGGTGATCACCCTCAACGAGCCGTGGTGCTCGGCGTACCTCGGCTACGCCTCCGGGGTGCACGCGCCCGGGCGCACCGAGCCCGCCGCAGCGCTGGCCGCGGTGCACCACCTGAACCTCGCCCACGGCCTCGCCGCCAGCGCCGTGCGCGAGGCCGCGCCGGGCACCGACGTCGCCCTCACCCTGAACCTGGGGTGGTTCCAGCCGGCCTCCGGCTCGGCCGAGGACGCCGACGCGGTGCGCCGGGTCGACGGCCTGCAGAACCGGGTCTTCCTCGACCCCGCGCTGAACGGCCGCTACCCCGCCGACGTCCTGGAGGACACCGCCGCGGTGACCGACTGGTCGTTCGTGCGCGAGGGCGACCTGGAGCTGATCCACCAGCCCCTGGACGCCCTGGGGCTGAACTACTACTTCCCGGTCCTGGTGGGCCGCGCGGCGCCGGGCCGGGCGCCGGAGCGCGCCGACGGCCACGGCGACGAGCCCGCCTCGCCGTGGGTGGCCGCCGACGACGTGGAGTTCCCCCAGCTGCCCGGCCCGTACACCGACATGGGCTGGCCCATCGACGCCGAGGGGATGCGCGCGCTCCTGGTCCGCCTCTCCCAGGAGCACCCCGGCCTGCCCCTGTACGTCACCGAGAACGGCGCGGCCTACGGCGACGGGCCGGGCCCCGACGGCGCGGTCCACGACGAGCAGCGGATCGCCTACCTGCGCGGCCACCTCGAGGCGGTCGCGCAGGCGGTGGAGGACGGCGCCGACGTCCGCGGCTACTTCCTGTGGTCGCTGCTGGACAACTTCGAGTGGGCCTACGGGTACTCCAAGCGCTTCGGCATCGTCCACGTCGACTACGACACCCAGGTCCGCACCCCCAAGGACAGCGCCCACTGGTACGCCGAGGTGATCCGCACCGGCCAGCTCCCCGGCTGACGCGCGGCCGCCGGCCACGGGCGGGGATGCGCACTTGCGCACGTCACCCGTCCGGAGCACGGTGGGGCCCGCGGTGATCGCTCCTGACGGGCGGCGCCGCGGCCCCCCGTGGCACCGGCGCTGCGGGGGTCGGCGCGTCGAGAGGACAGCAGCGATGAGCGGCAACCGGATCGTCGTCTACAAGGAGCCCGGAGTGGTGGCGGTGGAGACCGTCGACTACCCGAAGCTGGAGGTGCCGGCCGACGTCGCCGGCGCGAAGGGGCTGAGCGTCAAGGCGCCCCACGCGGTCATCCTCAAGACCGTGGCCACCAACATCTGCGGCTCCGACCAGCACATGGTGCGCGGCCGCACCTCGGCGCCGCAGGGGCAGACCCTCGGCCACGAGATCACCGGCGAGGTCGTCGAGAAGGGTGACGACGTCCAGTTCCTCGAGGTCGGCGACCTCGTCTCGGTGCCCTTCAACATCGCCTGCGGGCGGTGCCGCAACTGCAAGGAGGGCCAGACCGGGGTCTGCCTCAACGTGAACCCCGCGCGCGCCGGCTCCGCCTACGGCTACGTCGACATGGGCGGCTGGCTCGGCGGGCAGGCCGAGTACGTCATGGTGCCGTTCGCCGACTTCAACCTGCTGAGGTTCCCCGACCGCGACCAGGCGCTGGAGAAGATCCGCGACCTGGCGATGCTCGCCGACATCTTCCCCACCGGCTACCACGGCGCGTACACCGCCGGGGTGACCACCGGGTCCACCGTCTACGTCGCCGGGGCGGGCCCCGTCGGCCTGGCGGCGGCGCTGTCGGCGCAGCTGCTCGGCGCGGCGGTGGTCATCGTCGGCGACCTCAACCAGGACCGCCTGGCCCAGGCCCGGTCGTTCGGGTGCGAGACCGTCGACGTCGGCTCCGACGCCACCCTCGAGGACCAGGTGGCCGACGTCCTGGGCGTGAACGAGGTCGACTGCGCCGTCGACGCGGTCGGCTTCGAGGCCAGCGCCCACGGCGGCGGGGGCGAGGCGCCGGCGACGGTGCTGAACTCCGTCATGGCGATCACCCGGGCGGGCGGCCGCCTCGGCATCCCCGGCCTGTACGTCACCGGCGACCCGGGCGCCCCGGACGAGGACGCCAAGACGGGCACCCTGAAGGTGCGGCTGGGGCTCGGCTGGGCCAAGAGCCACACCCTGACCACCGGCCAGTGCCCGGTGATGAAGTACCACCGCGGCCTGATGATGTCGATCCTGCACGACCGGGCCAAGATCGCCGACGCCGTCAACGCCACCGTCATCTCCCTGGACGACGCGCCCCAGGGCTACCGCGACTTCGACTCCGGCGCGGCGAAGAAGTACGTCCTCGACCCCCACGGGATGGTCCCCGCGGCGGCCTGAGCGCGAGCACCGCTCCCCGTCGGGCAGGCTGGTGGCCATGAGGACCATCGGCCTGCTCGGCGGGATGAGCTGGGAGTCGACGGCGGTGTACTACCGCCTGCTCAACGAGGGGGTCCGCGACCGGCTCGGGGGCCTGAGCTCGGCGAAGGTGCTGCTGCACTCGGTGGACTTCGCCGAGATCGCCGCCCTGCAGCGGGCCGACCGCTGGGACGACGCGGGCGAGCTGCTCGCCGGGGCCGCCCGCGGCCTGGAGGCCGCCGGCGCCGACATGGTGCTCATCGGCACCAACACGATGCACGCGGTCGCCCCGCAGGTGCAGGCGGCGATCGGCGTGCCCCTGCTGCACCTGGGCGACGTGGCCGCGTCCGCCGTGAGCGACGCGGGGGTGCGCCGGGCGGGCCTGCTCGGCACCGCGTTCACGATGGCCGCGCCCTGGTACCGGGAGTGCTTCACCGCGGTCGGGGTGGAGCTGCTGGTCCCGCCCGAGGAGGAGCGGGCCCTGGTGCACCGTGTGATCTTCGACGAGCTCTGCGTCGGGGTGGTCAGCGACGCCTCGCGGGCCGCGCTGCGCGGCGTCGTGGCCGGGCTGGTGGCCGAGGGCGCGCAGGGTGTGGTGCTCGGCTGCACCGAGCTCGAGCTGCTGCTGGGCCCCGCCGACGCGGAGGTGCCGCTGTACCCCACCACGCGGCTGCACGTCGAGGCCGCGCTGGACGCCGCGCTCGCCGGCTGACCGCCCGACGCGGGCCGACCCGCGGGCGCGGGGGAGACTGCGCCCCGTGCTCCCCTTCGTCGTCTTCACCCTCGCGGGCGCCAGCGCCCTGCTCGCCGCCATCCTCCCGCGGCTGCTCCACGACCGCCCCTTCAGCCTGCCGATGGCCTTCCTCGGCCTCGGGGTGCTCCTCGGCCTCGTCCCCGGGCTGCCGGACGTCGACCCGAGGGAGCACGAGGTGCTCACCGAGCACCTCACCGAGATCGTCGTGATCATCTCCCTGATGGGCGCCGGCCTGGCCATCGACCGCCGGGTGGGGTGGCGGCGCTGGGGCACCACCTGGCGGCTCATCGCCATCGCGATGCCGCTGACCATCGCGCTGGTGGCGGTCACCGGCAGCCTCCTCGGCGGGCTCCCGCTGGCCGCGGCCGTGCTGCTCGGGGCGGCGCTCGCCCCGACCGACCCGGTGCTGGCGTCCGACGTCCAGGTCGGGGAGCCCAGCGAGGAGACCGACGAGGACGAGGTGCGGTTCGCGCTGACCTCCGAGGCCGGGCTCAACGACGGTGCGGCGTTCCCCGCGGTGTACCTGGCCATCGGGCTGGCCGCGGCCGGCGGGTGGGGGAGCTGGGTCGGTGAGTGGGCCCTGGTCGACCTCGTGCTGCGCCTCGCGATCGGCGTCGGCGTCGGGCTCGGCGTCGGGTGGGTGCTGGGCCGGGTGTTCTTCCGCGCCCAGAAGCAGTTCCTGCGCCTGTCGGACGACGTGGAGGGCTTCACCGCGCTCGCCGTCTGCTTCCTCGCCTACGGGGTGGCCCAGCTGGCCACCGGCTACGGCTTCGTGGCGGTGTTCGTGGCCGCGTGCACGATCCGCTCCGCGGAGCGCTCGCACGGGGCCCACCAGGTGGCCCACGGCTTCATCGAGCAGGTGGAGCGGATGCTCACCTCGTGGCTGCTGCTCCTGCTGGGCGCGGCCGTCGCCGACGGGCTGCTCGCCGGTCTCACCTGGCAGCTGGCCCTCGTCGCCGTGCTGCTCATCGTCGTCATCCGGCCGCTGGTGGGGTGGGTCAGCACGATCGGCACCTCGGGCGGCACCCGGGAGCGGCTGGTCATCGCCTGCTTCGGCGTCCGCGGCATCGGCTCGCTGTACTACGTGGCCTACGCCCTGGCCGACGAGAGCTTCCCGGTGGACGAGGTGTGGGCCACCGTCGGGTTCACCGTCGCGCTCTCGGTCGTCGTGCACGGGCTCACCGCGACACCGGTGGTGGCGCGGCTGGACGCCGAGCGCGAGCGCCTCGCGCGGGAGGACCCCGAGCTGCGCGACACCGACCGGCCGGCGGCCGACGTCCGGCTGTAGGCGCGCGCCGCACCGCGTTCCACCACGCCCGTCGTGACCCGGTCGTCACCGCCACGGCTCGCCGACCGGAGGCACCTGTGGCAGCGTCCTCGACCAGGTACCACCGGGGCGGCTGCGCCGCCCGCGGCCGGTACGACGTCGAGGCCCTTCCTCCGCGGGTGACGGCGCGCCCCCCGGGCGCCGTCTCGCCACCGCGCCTCGTCCTCGGGAGCACCGACCCCGCCGCGCCGTCGGTGCCAGCGGGGCTGAGGAGGACCTTCCGGTGGTCGACTACGTCGCCGACCGCGCCGACCAGATCGCGGCGCAGACCCTCCAGCACGCCAGCCTGGTGCTCCAGTGCGTGGCGCTGGGCACCCTGCTCGCCGTCGGGGTCGCCGTGCTCGTGCAGCGCAGCCCGCGCGGCAGGGCCGCGGCCAACGCCGTCTCCGCCGTGGGGCTCACCATCCCCTCGTTCGCGCTGCTCGGGGTGCTGCTGGCCCCCTTCGGGTTCGGCGTCACCCCGGCGGTGCTGGCGGTCACCTTCTACGCGGCCCTGCCCGTGCTCCGCAACGCCGTCGTCGGCCTGACCGGGGTGGACCGGACCCTGGTCGAGTCCGCCCGCGGGATCGGGATGAGCAGGACGGCCACCCTGCTGCGCGTCGAGCTCCCGCTCGCGTGGCCGGTGATCCTGGCCGGCGTGCGCACCTCCACCCAGATGGTCATGGGCATCGCCGCCATCGCCGCCTACGTCCTCGGACCGGGCCTCGGGGGCTTCATCTTCACCGGGCTGTCCCGCCTCGGCGGCGCGAACGCCCTGTACTCCACGCTCACCGGCACGCTCGCGATCGTCCTGCTCGCTCTCGTCGTCGACCTGCTGCTCGTGCTCGCGGGCCGCCTCACCACCTCCAGGGGGATCCGTGCCTGAGACCACCACCCGCGCGCTCGACGGCGCCGCGGACGTCCGGGACGCCGGGGGCCGGCGGGTCAGCGGCGTGTCGATCCGCCTGGACGCCGTCACCAAGCGCTTCCCCGGCCAGGACGCCGCCGCCGTCGACGCCGTCTCGCTGGAGATCCCCGCCGGCGAGCTGGTCGCGTTCGTCGGCCCCTCCGGCTGCGGGAAGACGACGCTGCTCAAGATGCTCAACCGGCTCGTCGAGCCCACGTCGGGCACCATCCACCTCGGCGACGAGGACGCCACGACACAGGACCCCGACCAGCTGCGCCGCCGGATCGGCTACGTCATCCAGGCCGGCGGCCTCTTCCCGCACATGTCCGTCGCCACCAACATCGCACTCGTCCCGCGGATGCTGGGCTGGGAGAAGGCGCGGGTCGAGCAGCGCGTCGACGAGCTGCTCGACCTGGTCGGCCTCGACCCGGGCGCCTACCGGGGCCGCTACCCGCGCGAGCTCTCCGGCGGGCAGCAGCAGCGCGTGGGGGTGGCGCGGGCCCTGGCCGCCGACCCGCCGGTGCTCCTCATGGACGAGCCCTTCGGCGCGGTCGACCCGATCACCCGGCAGCGGCTGCAGGACGAGCTGCTGCAGATCCAGGCCGAGCTGGGCAAGACGATCGTCGTCGTCACCCACGACATCGACGAGGCCGTCAAGCTCGGCGACCGGATCGTCGTCTTCGACACCGGCGCCCGCGTCGTCCAGTACGACACTCCGGAGGCGATCCTCGCCGACCCGGCGGAGCAGTACGTCGCCGACTTCGTGGGGGCCGGCGCGTCCCTCAAGGCCCTGACCCTGACCCGGGTCGACGACGTCCAGCTCGCGAGCGTCTCGACCGCCCGCGTGGGGGAGGACGCCCCTGCCGTGGTCGCCCGGGCCCGCGCCGCGGGCGACGACGACGTCGTCGTCCTCGACGGGCGGGACCGCCCGGTGGCCTGGCCGTCGCTGGCCGAGCTGGCCCAGGTCGCCGCCGTCCCGAGCACCGTCGACGAGCGGCTCCCCGTGGTCGGCGAGCGCGCCACCCTCAACGACGCGCTCGACACGATGCTCGCCGCCAGCCAGGGCGGCGCTGTCGTCACCGGGCGCCGCGAGCGGTACCAGGGCGTCGTGGTGATCGAGACGGTGATGGACGCGATCCAGCGCACCCGGACGGCGACCAGCGGATGAGCGCCGTCACCACCGCCGCCCCGGGCACCGCTCCCACCCCGGGCGCCGCACCCGACGGCGGC
>CADCUY010000137.1 GCA_902806005.1 uncultured Quadrisphaera sp.
GGCTGGTCGCCGCCCTCACCGAGGTCAAGCGGCGGGTGAGGTTCTGCGAGATCTGCGGCAACGTGGCGCAGGAGCCCCAGTGCCGCATCTGCCGCGACCCGCGCCGCGACCTCACGGTGCTCTGCGTGGTCGAGGAGCCCAAGGACGTCGTCGCGATCGAGCGCACCCGGGAGTTCCGCGGCCGCTACCACGTGCTCGGCGGCGCGATCAGCCCGATCGAGGGCGTGGGCCCCGACGACCTGCGGATGCGCGAGCTCATGGTGCGGCTGGCGCCCGGCGACGTCACCGAGGTCATCCTCGCCACCGACCCCAACCTCGAGGGCGAGGCCACCGCCACCTACCTGGCCCGCCTGCTGCGCCCGATGGGCCTGCGGGTGACCCGGCTGGCGTCGGGCCTGCCGGTGGGCGGCGACCTGGAGTACGCGGACGAGGTGACGCTCGGGCGCGCCTTCGAGGGGCGGAGGCTGCTCGATGTCTGACGCCGCGGGGGCGGCCGTGACCCAGGCCGCGGAGGAGGTCGTCGACCTCACGCTGTACCTCGACGAGCTGGCCGCGACGACCGCGGACCACGCCCGCGACTACCTCGACGCCCTCGAGGCCGTGGCCTGCGGCGACGCCCCGGACACCACGCTGCCCGTGCTGCTGCTCGCCGTCTCCCAGGTGCTGTTCACCGGGGCGCAGCTGGGGGCGCTGGCCGACGTCGAGGCCGACCCGCCCGGTGCGGGCGCGGCGCCCGAGGTGGTGCACGACGGCGACCCGCTGCGCGAGGGCCTCGCCCGGGTGCTCGACGGCCTCGACGAGTACGCCGACCTGGTCGACCCGCTGACCTCGCCCGAGGTGGTGCGCGGGGTGCTCTCCGACGACCTCGCCGACGTCGCCGCGGCGCTCTCGCAGGGGCTGCGGCACTTCGACGAGGGCCAGGCGCTGACCGCGCTGTGGTGGTGGCAGTTCTCCTACCTGTCCGACTGGGGCGAGCGGGCCGCCGCCGCGCTGCGGGTGCTGCACTCGGTGTTCGCCCACCTGCGCCTGGACCGCACGGCCCCCGCCACCTCCGCCTGAGCGCAGGCGGGCGGGCGCGGCCCGCGCAGCGTCACAGCGGGTCGAGGCGGGTCCGGAGCAGGCAGAACTCGTTGCCCTCCGGGTCGGCCAGCACGTGCCACGACTCCTGCCCCGTCTGCCCGACGTCGGCCGGCCGCGCGCCGAGCGCGAGCAGGCGCTCGAGCTCGGCGTCCTGGTCGCGGTCGGTCGCACTGACGTCGAGGTGCAGCCGCGACCTCCCCGGCGCGGGCTCGACCTCCCTGCTCAGGATGATCGTCGGCTGCGGCCCGCCGAACCCGGAGCGCGGCCCGATCTCCAGCATCGCGTCGCCCTCGCGGTCGAGCACCACGAAGTCCAGGACCTCGCACCAGAACCGCGCCAGCAGCTCCGGGTCGCGGCAGCCGAGCACGAGCTCGCTGACCCTGCACGCCATCGACGTCCCCCCTCAGGCCACGCGGGTGCCGCGGGCCAGCTCCCCGTAGGGCACCTGCAGCCGCCGCGCCGCCGCCGCCACGCCCAGCGCCCCGAGCGCGAGGTTCGCGCCGAGCCCCCACGGCCACACCGCCCTCGCGCCGTCCAGCCTCTCCCGGCGGGCGGCCTCCTGCGCGGCGAACTCGGCCTCGGAGCGGGTGCAGAAGTCGTAGTCCTCGGGCTGCGGCCCCAGCCGCGCCGCGCGCACGCCCTCGCGGATGCCGCTGAGCGGGTCGAAGGTCGTGAGGCCGGTGCGGGGGTCGACCGGGGGCCGCGGTGCGGCGTCGGCCACGACGACGTAGGGGCTCAGCGCCAGCAGCCACCACGTGCGCTCGCTGTGGAACACCGGCTGCGTGCGCACCGCCTCCACGCACGGCGGCTCCTCGCCGATGAGGTTCCCCCGGTCGTCGAACTCCTGGGTGACGCCGGTGAAGTCCTGCTCGCGCACGGTGACCTGCTCGTCGGTGAGGACCATCGGCGCGGTGAGGGCGAAGACCAGGGGGCTGAGGAAGCACAGCGACGCCACCGAGACGTAGGTGAGCACCGCCGACGCCGCGGGCCGGGCGCACACCGCCGACCAGCCCAGGCCGATGGCGCAGACCACGGCGAGCACCAGCGCGGTGAGCACGAGCGTGCTCAGCACCGCGCCGAGCGCGACGTCGCCCTGCGCGTAGGCCCAGACCAGGAACGGTGCGGCGGCCAGCAGCAGCACCAGTGACGCGACCCACGCGGCGACGAGCTTGCCGAGGGCGATCTCCAGCGGGCTGAGCAGCGTCACCTGCAGCGGCGCCAGCGTGCCGGCGGCGCGGTCGCCGTTGACGGCCGTCGCGGCGAGCGCGGGGGAGACGAGCAGCCCCATGCTCAGCACGAGGAACACGATCAGCGAGAAGACCAGCGGGCCCTGGCCCACGGGGTCGGGGCCGAGGAGGTCCTCGGAGGCGAAGGCGAGGCCCACCAGCACCGTCACCAGGGCGATCACCGCCACCCACACCGCGAGCGCGACGAGCCACCGCGTGGAGCGCACGCGCTGGCGCAGCTCGAGGCGCACCACGGTGCCCAGGCCGCGGGCGCTCAGCCGCAGGTCGGGTCGCCGGCGCGCCGCCGGACGGCCAGCCCCTCCGGCCGGGGGCGCGCCGGCGGCCAGGTCGGTGCTCATCGCCGCTCCCCGTCGTCGAGGTCGAGGTAGACCTGCTCCAGCGCCCCGGCCGCCGGCGCGAAGGAGACCAGCGGCACCCCCGCGCCCACCAGCCGGGCCACGAGGTCGGCGGCCGCGGCCTCGGTGGCGACCACCACGTCCGTCCCGCCCGCGACGGGGGTGCCCGGGGCCCCGAGGTCGGCCAGCGCCCGGGCGAGCGCGCCGTCGTCCAGAGCCCGCAGCCGGTAGCGGCGCGCGGTGGCGGCGGCCCCGCCGGTGCCGCCGCGCTGCACGTCCTCGCGCACGTCGACGGTGCGCCCGTGCGCCACGAACACCGCGCGGTCGGCGAGCTCGTCGAGCTCGGCGAGCACGTGCGAGGAGACCAGCACCGCGGCCCCGGACGCCGCCAGCGCCCGCAGGGTGTCGCGCAGCTCCACCCGCGAGCGCGGGTCGAGCCCGGACGCCGGCTCGTCGAGCAGCAGCACCGCGGGGGAGTGCACGATCGCCCGGGCCAGCCCGAGCCGCTGCTTCTGCCCCCGGGAGAGCACGTGCGCGGGCCGGTCGGCGAGCTCGGTCAGGTGCACGAGCTCGAGCAGCTCGCCCACCCGGGCGGCGGCGGCGTCCCTCGGCATCCGGTAGGCGTCGGCGACGGTGGCCAGCACCTCCCGGGAGGTCAGGGAGTCCCAGGTGCCGTGGACGTCGGGCATCCACCCCACCCGGGCCCGGGCGGTGACGGGGTCGGCGCGCAGGTCGACCCCGGCGACGGTGACCGCGCCGGCGTCGGGCACGAGCAGCCCGGCCAGCACGAGGAGCAGCGTGGTCTTGCCCGAGCCGTTGGGGCCGATCAGCGCGGTGACCTGGCCGGGCGGCACGTCGAGGTCGACGGCGTCGACGGCCACGGAGCCCCGGAAGGTGCGCCGCACCCCGCGGGCCAGGACCCCGCCGGCTGCCGCGGCGGCGAAGGGGCCTGCGGGCGGCGGGTGGCTGCTGACCGGGGCCGTCACGGCGCGGACGCTACTCCCGACGGGTGCCCCGGGGCAGGGGGCGCGCCGCCCGCCACCCCGCCCGGCTACAGTCGGCGACCGGCCGGCGCTCCTGCCCGAGCGCGCCGCTGACCACTCGACGGCAGCCACCAGGAGGCGGACCAGTGGGCCTGGTCGTGCAGAAGTACGGCGGCTCCTCGGTCGCCGACGCCGACGGCGTCAAGCGGGTCGCGCGGCGCATCGTGGAGACCAAGCGCGCGGGCCACGACGTCGTCGTCGTGGTCTCGGCGATGGGCGACACCACCGACGACCTCCTCGAGCTCGCCGAGAAGGTGAGCCCGATGCCCCCGGCCCGCGAGCTCGACATGCTGCTGACCTCCGGCGAGCGGATCTCCATGGCGCTGCTGGCGATGGCGATCGCGAACCTGGGCCACGAGGCGCGGTCGTTCACCGGCAGCCAGGCCGGGGTGATCACCGACTCCGCGCACGGCCGGGCGCGGATCATCGACGTCACCCCGGGGCGCATCGCCGACGCCGTCGCCGCGGGCCAGATCGCCATCGTGGCCGGCTTCCAGGGCGTCTCGGTGGAGACCAAGGACATCACCACCCTGGGCCGCGGCGGCTCCGACACCACCGCCGTGGCGCTGGCCGCGGCGCTCGGGGCCGAGGTGTGCGAGATCTACACCGACGTCGACGGGGTCTACACCGCCGACCCCAGGATCGTGCCCACCGCGCGACGCCTGGAGACGGTGACGTACGAGGAGATGATGGAGCTCGCGGCGTGCGGGGCGAAGGTGCTCGTGCTGCGCTGCGTGGAGTACGGGCGCCGCTCCGGCACCCCCATCCGGGTGCGGTCGTCGTTCACGTCCCTGCCCGGGACCCTGGTCACGGGCTCGATCGACGACCACCGCACCGACGGAGAGGACGGCACCGTGGAGCACGCGATCATCTCGGGCGTCGCGCACGACCGCAGCGAGGCCAAGCTCACCGTCGTGGGGGTGCCCGACCGCCCGGGCACCGCGGCGGCCATCTTCGAGGCGGTGGCGGCGGCGGGCGTCAACATCGACATGATCGTGCAGAACGTCTCGGCGGCGGCCACGGCGCGCACCGACGTCTCGTTCACCCTGCCCAAGACCGACGGGGCGACCGCGGTGTCCGCGATCACCGCGGTCCGGGAGTCCGTCGGCTTCGACTCGATCGTCTACGACGACCAGATCGGCAAGGCCTCGCTGGTCGGCGCGGGCATGCGCAGCAACCCCGGGGTCTCGGCGACCTTCTTCAAGGCCCTCGCCGACGCGGGGGTGAACATCGAGATGATCTCCACCTCGGAGATCCGGATCTCCGTGGTGACCTCCGCGGGCGACCTCGACACCGCCGTGCGCGCCGTCCACACGGCCTTCGGCCTCGACGCCGCGCCCGACGAGGTCGCGGTGGTCCACGGGGGCACCGGACGGTGACGCCGTCGCGGCCGGACGGCGCCGCGGGACGGCGCCCGACCCTCGTCGTCGTGGGCGCCACCGGGGCCGTCGGCACCGTGCTGCTCGGCCTGCTCTCCACCCGGCACGACGTGTGGGGGGAGATCCGGCTGGTCTCCTCGCGCCGCTCCGCCGGGCGCACCGCCCGGGTGCGCGGCGAGGACCTGCCCGTCGCCGAGCTCACCGCGAGCGCCTTCGACGGCGCCGACGTCGCGATCTTCTGCACCCCGCCCGAGGTCAGCGCCCACTGGGCGCCGCCGGTCACCGCGCGCGGGGCGGTCGTCGTCGACTGCTCTCCGGCCTTCCGCGGCGAGCCCGACGTGCCGCTGGTGGTGCCCGACGTGAACCCGGGCCGGCTGCGCGACCGGCCGCGCGGCATCGTGGCCGTGCCCTCGTGCACCACCCTGCTGGCCATCGAGACCCTCGCCGCCCTGCACCGCGGGTGGGGGCTGACCGCCCTGGAGATGACCGCCTGCCAGGCGGCCTCGGCGGCCGGGCGCGCGGGGGTGGAGCGCTTCTACGACGAGCTGGCCGTGGTCTCCTCCACCCGCACCCTCGGTCAGCGCTCGGGCGACCTGCGGGCCGCGCTGCAGGACGCGCTGCCCGGCTCGACGTCGCCCTTCGCCGCGCCGCTGGCCCTGAACCTCGTGCCGTTCTCGGGGCGGCGGGTGGTGGACGGGTGGTCCAGCGACGAGATGGCCGTGCGCCACGAGGTGCGCGCGGTGCTCGGGCTGCCCGACCTGCCCGTGGCCGTCACCTGCCTGCAGGTGCCGGTGGTGACGGCGCACACGGTGGTGCTGCGGGCCACCTTCCAGCGGGCGATCACCGTGGCCGCCGCCCGCCGGGCGATCGTGGAGGCGCCGAGCACCGTGCTCCTCGACGGGGACGGCGAGGTCGGCGACGACGGCGGCGACCTGCCCACGCCCGCGGACGCCGTCGGCTCGGACCCGACGTGGGTGGGCCGGGTGCGCGAGTCGCTGGACTCCCCGCGGACCCTGGAGATGGTGCTCTGCGGCGACAACCTGCGGCGCGGGTCGGCGCTGACCGCGGTGGAGGTGGGCGAGGTGCTCGCCGCGGAGCGGGTGGCCGCGGCGTCCTGAGCCGCTGCGGGCGGCGCCCGGCCGCGGCGGTGCTCAGCGGGGCCGCACGGCGAACCGCAGCGCGAAGTGGTCCAGCGTGCCCGGCAGCTGCCCCTGCGCGCCCCGGCGCAGCGGGGTGAGCAGGCGCAGCTCGTGGTCGGCGAGCAGCCTGGCCAGCAGCGAGCTGGTGGTGAACAGCACGAGGTTGCGCCCGGGGCAGCCTGCGGGGCCGGCGCTGAACGGCACCAGCGGCCAGTCGCCGCGCGCGGCGCCGTCCAGCCAGAGCTCCGGGGCGAGCGCGTCGGCCCACGGCTGGCGCTCGTCGTCGCGGTGGGCGAACGGCGCGTGCACCAGCAGCGCGGTGCCGGCGGGCAGCACCGCGGGGCCCGGCACCGGCGGGCCGCCGGCGGGCCGGCGGTCGGGCCACGTCGTCGGTGCGGTGGACTGCCGCACCAGCGCCGGCGTGGTCGGGTACAGGCGCAGCGCCTCCAGCACGCAGGCCCGCAGGAAGGGCAGGGTCGGAGCCGCCGACCGCGCCGGCTCGCGCGCCCCCTCGGCCTCGGCCGCCGCCCGCTGCGCCGCCTCCGGGGCGCCGTCGAGCAGCGCCAGGGCCCGGAAGGCGGCGATCACCGCGGCGTCGTAGGCGAACAGCCAGTGCGGCACCTGCTGGGCGGGCTCGGTGCGCTCCCCGGTCGCGGCGCGGGCAGCCTCGCCCGCGATGGCGCCGGCGAGGCTGCCCGGCTCGGCGGCGTCGAGGTAGTGGCGCAGCCGGGCGTCGAACTCGCGGCGCAGCCCCTCCCGCCGGGGGAGCAGGGGCCCCCAGTTGCCGCGGCTGCGCAGCCGGCCGAGCAGGTCGGTGAAGGCCTCGTCGTCGCGCGCGGCGTCGCCGAGGACCACGCGCCGCACCATCCGCCAGGTGCCGGCGGCGAAGGCCGGGTAGGCGATCTCGCCCGTGCGCGCCGCACCGTCGAGGAGGGAGTCGGCCTCCTGCTGGACGGCGGCGAGCATCGGGCCGGCCAGGGAGTGCACCTCGGCGGGGGCCTCGAGCACGACCTCGTTGAACGGGCGGCGGGCCGGGCGGTCCTCGCTGCTGGAGATGAGCACGGCTCCCGGCTCGAAGTGCCCCAGCGCGGCGACCTTCAGCGCCGCGGCCGCGCTGAAGGGCTCGGGGGTCTGGTCGAGCACCCGGCGCACGTCGTCCGGCGCGAGCACCAGCGCCACCGGGCGCGGCAGGCGCAGCAGCACCGGGCCCTCCCCGTAGCGGGCCCGCACCCGCTGCAGGCAGCGCACGGAGCGGTGGTCGGCGTCGAGGCGCGCGAGCAGGGCCACGGCGCGCGGACGGCGCTTGACGAGCCCGCGCGCGACCAGCGGCAGCAGCACCTGGCCGAGCACGCGGGCGGTGTCGGTCAGCGACGCCCGAGCGGCGCTGCTCCGGGAGGGGGAGGAGAGGAGGTGGGGCACGCCGTGCACCTACCCGCCCGGGGCGCTGCTAGCGCGCCGGTGGGGCGATCGCTCGCCCGCCGTGCTGGTCGGGGTGACAGGATTTGAACCTGCGGCCTCTTCGTCCCGAACGAAGCGCGCTACCAAGCTGCGCCACACCCCGGTGGTGCGTGATGAGTCTAGCGGAGCCTGGGAAGCAGGTTGAGCAGGGTGGCCTCCGGCGCGCAGGCGAACCGCGCCGGGGCGTACGGGGAGGTGCCCAGACCGGCCGAGACGTGCAGCCAGGTGCGGTCGTTCCAGGGGTGCAGCCAGCGGGCGCGGGCCCGGTCGATGCCGCAGTTGGTGACGATCGCGCCGTAGCCGGGGATGCGCAGCTGGCCGCCGTGGGTGTGGCCGGCGAGGACCAGCTCGTAGCCGTCGGCGGCGAAGGCGTCGATGATCCGCGGCTCGGGGGAGTGGGTGAGGCCGAGCCGGAGGTCGGCGTCGGGCTCGGCGGGGCCGGCGACCCGGGC
>CADCUY010000138.1 GCA_902806005.1 uncultured Quadrisphaera sp.
AGCGCGCGGGCGGTGAGCTGCCCGTGCCGGGCACGGTGCGCGACGTAGACCACCCAGGGCAGCATCGCGACCAGCACGACCACCAGGGCGAAGCGGGACAGCGTGCCCGAGAACGCGCCGTCGGTGAGCCGGAGCATGCCCGTCAGGCTGAGCAGCCCCGTCAGGGCCCCGGCCAGCGAGGCGAGCCGACGCGAGACGGCGGCCGGACGAGGGCCGCGGGCATCTCTGGCCATCGGAGCGGCGGACGACGTGGCCATGGAGTGCCTCTCGGCTCAGCGGACGGCACGGGGCCGCGCGGTTCGCGCGCCCCCGCACCCGTGCCCGCCAACCTAGTGCAGGAGGGCGGCCCCGTCCCAGCTCCGGGACGGCAGCCGCCGGCGCTTGGCGGCGGAGGTGGGGGGCACTAGTCTGAGCGGCCGACCCGGGGCCGGTGGCCGGCCCGCGGGCGCGACCCGGGAACATAGCTCAGCTGGTTAGAGCACCTGTCTTACAAACAGGGGGTCGGGGGTTCGAGTCCCTCTGTTCCCACCCCTCCCCCGACGCCGCCCGTCAGACGAAGAGCGGCTCCAGGCCGAAGGCCTTCTCGAGCTCCTCCATGGCCTGCTCGTCGGGACGCCCGTCGGCCCGATCGGCCGCGTCGAGCACCATCGGCAGCACGTGGATGTCCCCGACCGTGTTGAGGAAGACGCCGTCGCGGCCCAGCACCCAGGCGACGGCCGTGTCGATGGCACCCTGGTCGCGCAGCGGCTCGTACCAGGTGGCGGCCGTCTGCTCGCGGTCACCCCAGGGCGCGCGGGTGATCGACTTGATGGTCTGGACCGCGACGCCGCGCTCGGCGCAGGTGGCGGTCAGGGCCTCGAAGTCGTCGAGGTAGGACCGGTTGCGGGTCATCGGGAAGTTGTAGGGCAGCAGCACGGAGTCGAACTCGAACTCCCCCAGCGAGCGCAGGTGCTGGGCCGCGACGGTGACGCCGTGCCCGGTGACGCCGACGTGGCGGGTGAGCCCCTCGTCGCGGGCGCGCACGGCCGCCTCGAGCACGCCGCCGGAGGCGAAGGCCGTCCCCCACTCCTCCTCGTCCACCAGGTTGTGCAGCTGCAGCAGGTCGACGTGGTCGGTCTGCAGCCGCTCGAGCGAGCGGTTGATCTCGGCCCAGGCCGCGTCCTTGGTACGCTCCCCGGTCTTGGTGGCGAGGAAGTACTCCGAGCGGTGGTCGGCCATCCACGGGCCGAGCCGCAGCTCGGACTCGCCGTAGCTGGCCGCGGTGTCGAGGTGGTTGACCCCGTGCCGGCGGATCAGCTCCATCGTCTGGTCGGCCTCGTCCTGGGTGACCGCACCCAGCGCGGCCGCCCCGAAGATGATGCGGGTGCTGTCGTGGCCGGTCCGGCCGAACGGCATGGTCTCGATCATGACTGCTCCTCTGCGTCGGTGCCGGAACCCGTGCGGCGCTCCGCGAGGAGCACCGGGATCCGGCGGTCGGTGTTGCGCTGGTACTCCGCGTAGGGCGGGAAGGCCGCGACGGCCCGCTCCCACCACTCCGCGCGCTCGTCGCCCTCCAGCTCGCGGGCGGTGGCGTCGAAGCGGTCGGCGCCGTCCTGCACCATCAGCGCCGTGGGGTCGGCGCGGAGGTTGTGGTACCAGACGGGGTGGCTCGGCGCCCCGCCCTTGCTCGCCACCATCAGGTGGGCGCCGTCGTGCTCGACCCGCATCAGCGGGGTCTTGCGGAGCTTCCCGCTCCTGTTCCCCCGGGTGGTGAAGATGACGACCGGCCGGCCGGTGCCCCCCAGGGTCCCGGCCTCGCGGCCGTCGGTCGCCTCGTAGCGCTCCACCTGGTCGCGGACCCAGGCGTCGGGGCTCGGCTCGTACTCTCCTTCGAGCGGCATGCTGTTGATCCTAGGACCAGGCACCGACGACGCGGGGAGGCGGTGCTCGCTCCGGCCCCGACCGCGGACCACACTGGGTCCGTGACCCTGGTGACCCCGGTGCTCCCACCCACGACCCAGGACGTGCAGGACGCGGCCGACCGGCTGCGCCCCTACGTCCGGCGCACGCCCCTGCTCCGTCTCAGCCTCGACGGCCGGCCGGTCGTCCTCAAGCTCGAGCAGCTCCAGCTGAGCGGCTCCTTCAAGCTGCGCGGCGCCCTCAACGCGGTGCTGGCCGGCCACGCGCACGACCACGTCGTCACCGCCTCGGGCGGGAACCACGGCCTGGGCGTCGCGACGGGGGCGGCGCTGCTCGGCATCACCGCGACCGTGTTCGTGCCGGCGTCGGTGCCCGAGATCAAGGCCCGCCGGATCGAGGCGTTGGGCGTCACCCTCGTCCGCACCGGCGCCACCTACGCCGAGGCCGCGGCGGCCGCGGCCGAGCT